>CALDMJ010000001.1 GCA_937914725.1 uncultured Clostridia bacterium
TTGTGCTTTGCATATGTTTTGGCACTCGGTTGTGGATAGCCCCGCTGCTGCAGGTACTGTCACTACGGTATAGCAGCTTACGCGGGCGGCATATCTTTGTGCTTTGCATATGTTTTGGCACTCGGTTGTGGATAGCCCCGCTGCTGCAGGTTTGGGCGGCATAGGCCGCTGCTGTGGGTTGTGTGAGTGGCACTATACATTCTTAGGTGCATAGTTAATTGATTATGTACCTTTTTTGTAGTAGAGCGCACGGCTGTGGGTACTGTCACTACGCTAAATGTACGTGAGCGGGCGGCGTAATTTGTACTTTCTATTTGCTTTAGTTCTCGGGTGTGATAGCGCACGGCTGCAGGTTTGGGCGGCATAGGCCGCGGCTGTTGGTTGGGTGAGTGACATTGTATGAACACGGGTACATAGTTAATTGACTATGTACCTTTTTTGCGGGAATGGCGATATAAGGTTTAACCTTATTTTTGTGGTAAGCCACCCATCCCTTTTGTCATTTCGACCGAAAAAGGCTTGCAAAGCCTTTGTAGTGGAGAAATTTCCCGGAAGGGGAATTGGTTATTTATGGGCGTATGAACATCTTGACAGCGTCAGCAAATAAAAAACTTTTCAGGTTTGCTAGCGCGGTCAAATTGCACTATCACTCATAATTAAGTGAGCCCCCTTCCGGGAGATTTCTCCGCTTCGGCGGCGACTACGTCGCCAACTTCGGTCGAAATGACAATAAAGAAAGTACCTTGCCACTTTTATATTGTTTTCCTTATCGGCATTGCAAATCGTTTGCCGCCAACAAAATAAGCGGTTAAAATGTATATTTATATGTGCATAAATGATTGCAAAAAATCAAAGGATATGTTAGAATATAGTATTCTATAAAATTAGTAAAACAAAGGAGAAATAAGAATGAATAGTACATTGAAAAGCGTGTTGTGCGCGTTGTTCTTGACGTTATCACTTAGTGTAAGCATTTGCTTTGCTGGTTGCGACGCAACTACACTCAAGGTTTATCAAGAAAACAGCATAACACAAATTGCACGCGGCAACACTCTCGACATCACGTATGAGGCTAAGGGACTCAAAGACGGTGATAAGGTCGAATTGAAAGTTGAGGGCGACGCTACAATCGAACAAACCGAGAATGGCGGTAGATTAACCGCAAACACGGACGCTGAAGTCGGCAGCGAAATCAAAGTTTGGGCGGAGGCAGGCGAGAAAAAGAGCAAGGTTCTCAAAATCACTGTCATTGACCTTGCCCCAACTGAGGTGAAACTCAACCTTGTTTCAGACAAAATTAAAGTAGGGGGCGGGCGTATAGGTTTCAATGTTGGACTTACGCCGACCTATGCTACAATAAGAAATTATGAAGTTAATATCACAAAGATTAATAACGCAGCGCCAACCGACGCAAATAAAAACTGGGCAACAATTGAAGATGATGAATTCGTTTTGGGCGCAGATGCGCCAGTCGGCACAGTTTTTGAACTGACAGCATCAATTATTGGGCACACGGACATCGCGGGCAAAGCGACAATCACAGTTGTTGAAACTGCGCCTATAGACGAAATTGCTGCAAACGATATCACAATTAAGACAGTGACCGACGCTAACAAAACTGCGGAAGTTACGGCATACTACAAAAACAAACCCGTCGAAACAACTCTTAATATGTTCACATATTCAAGCAGTGACGAAAACATCGCGAAAGTTAATGCGAACGGAACAATTGAGGCAAAAGGGCACGGCGTGGCAACTATCACAGTTAGCGCCGCTGGAACGGACGCTACGACGGAATTTAAAGTTTACGTCATTGCGCCCCCAACAAGCATTGAACTTCAAAATGTTTCATCACTCATCACGCAAACAAGCGCGTTTAGTTATGGCAAAGCGGATGCTTTGAATTTGAGCCTTAGAGGTATCAACGCAAACTATACTTGCTCAAATGTGTATACGTTCACTTTTGCAATGCTTGACGAAAACGGTACACCAATCGGCAATATTGAAAGTGACGACATTGCAACAGTTGGCGACAACAACGCAATCACTTTTAAGAAAACAGGTAAAGTCCAAATTACAATCAAATCAAATTCGACCCTTAACGGACAAACAACAACCGAAGCGCAAAAAATTGTCGTTGTCAATGTAAATGAGGGTAAAAACATCTCAACGGTTGCTGAATTTAAAGCATATGCAGCACAAAACGCTCAAGTCGTCGCAAATATGGTAAAAGACTTATATTTGACTGCAAATGAAAACTTTGGCGTGTATACTGACGGACAATATATGACACTTGATTTTTATGGAGACCGCACAATCAACGGCAATGGTTATTTGATTAGCACGCAAGATTTACCACTTGCAACGTCAAACGCGAAGGGCGACGACTTCTTGAGATTTAGAGCAGTCAATAGTTCAACGCCTTTCAGTGTCAAGATTTATGATTTCTCAATCATTGGGTGCGGCAGTGTCACGGGCGCATACAATGGGAATGTGGAAGCGAATAAAAACAGCGCAGTTGTTAGTAGCAATGGTGACTACATCAACACTTATCGTCGTGGACTTAGAATTTACGGTTCAGTCTATGCCGATGTTGTCAATAATGCAACAAAAGCATACGTCAAGGATATGGAAGTCAAAAACGTCAGCGTTTCGGGCTTCGATGTCGCAATTAGAGTCGAACACGCTGTCAATGGGCTTATGAGTGATATCAATGTCGCAAACTGCTTCAGCAATGGTATGGAGTTCAGTCAAAACACCTTGACGCTTAACGATGTTACGTTGGGGCAAGTCGGCGCTTTCGGCATTGAAATGACACCCGACGATATGAGAGATAAGAAAACTGAAAGTCCACAAGGAACTGCAGGTGAAAACTACGACCAAACGGCAAGTTTGAAACTCACAGGCTATATCAATAGTGAAAACTACAACAATGGTAGGTCGACGCCATATATGGCGGGGTTGGCATCACAACTTAGTATGTCTGTTCCTGAACTTGTGAATGCAATAACTTTGGCTATGGTTAACGAAGCAACAAAATCAATTACCGATTCTGCTACAAAAGAACAAGCACAAACAAAACTTACAAGCGTTCTTAATTCCTGCTTGAAAAAGAATGTAGTAGATGGAGATAAGACTGAAGAAGTAATGAACTTCTACCTCTTGATTTTCGTAAACAAAGCAGAGGGGATGATTTATGACAAGGGCAACACTGAGAACAAGTTTGCAAACTACACTTCAAACGGGGCTGACAATATGATAAATGTCACGCAAATTTTGCAAAATCTTGCAACGGAAGTAGAGTATGACGGCTACAAACAATATCAATACATCCAAATGGATTTGCCAACTGGTTCACAACTTGGCAACATCGGGCAAGTAATACTTGTAAACCAAGCATACGACCCAAACTATACCCCTAAAACAAACGCATAAGTTTGTAAACACAATATTGTTTATAAATAAAAGGACTACATAAAAAAATGTAGATATTCTAAGTAATTAGAAATTTGTATTGTAATTAGAAATTAGTATTTGTGTTTACAAACAAACAAAACGATAAAACAACCTAAGTGGGCGCGCAAGCGTCCATTTTTCATAAAATAGTGCCTCAAAGTGTTTGATAATTTTCAAAATATATGCTACAATATTACTTGACATTTTTGTCTGGCGCAAAATGCGCAGAATAGTTAAAGTTTTGATATTTTGTATAACTTTACGCAATATAAATATACTATATTATTATTAAGTTGGAGGAATAATGGAAAACCAAGAAAACAACAACCAGCAAAAACCAAACAACGCAAAACGTCCACAACAAAACAAAAGTAGATTGTGGCTTTATATCGTTTTGTTTATCTTGCTAGTGGCAATGGTTGTCTACATTGTTGGGCTTAGCAACAAGATTGAGACAAAATCATACACTGAGTTTCAAGCCGATGTTGTAGCGGGCAAAATCGTGAAAATCGATTCGACGGGCAACACGCTGCGCATTTTGCTAAAGGACTCAAAAATTAAGGACAAACAATTTCCTAGCAAAGCCGATTATAAAGTAACATTTATTAATTCGGAATTGCTAATTACATTGATTAATGATTATAATAACGGCGAGTATTCCGAAAACGGTGTCGCGCCTGAAACAAAGATTGACATAACATACAATCTTGCAAAACAGTCGTGGATTTCTTCGGCGCTACCATATATGTCATTCTTGCTCATTTTGGTACTCGGCTTCATTCTTTGGAAGAGTATGGCGGGCGCAAGTGGCAGAAACTTGGGCTTTGGTAAAACAAAAGCCGTTATGGGCGAAAATGTAAAGGTTCGCTTTAGTGACGTTGCAGGCAGTGAAGAAGAAAAGGCTGAAATGCAAGAACTTGTCGAATTTTTGAAAAATCCGCGCAAGTTTACGCGTCTTGGCGCGCGCATTCCAAAGGGCGTGCTTTTGGTAGGCCCTCCGGGTACTGGTAAAACTATGCTTGCAAAGGCTATCGCGGGCGAAAGTAATGTTCCATTCTATAGCATAAGCGGCTCCGACTTTGTCGAAATGTTTGTCGGCGTCGGCGCATCGCGTGTCCGCGACTTGTTCGACCAAGCGAAACGCAACGCACCTTGTCTTGTGTTCATCGACGAAATTGACGCCGTCGGGCGTCAACGCGGCGCGGGGCTTGGCGGCGGCAACGACGAGCGTGAGCAAACGCTCAACCAGTTGCTTGTGCAAATGGACGGATTTAGCGGCAGCGAGGGCGTCATCGTCATTGCTGCAACGAATAGACCGGACGTTCTTGACCCAGCACTATTGCGCGCGGGTAGATTTGATAGACAAATCGTCGTTAACAAGCCTGACGTTGCAGGGCGCGAGAAGATTTTGAAAGTTCATTCAAAAAATAAACCGCTTGCCGACGATGTCGACTTTAAAGCGATTGCGAAAGTTACAGTCGGGTTTACGGGTGCGGACCTTGCAAACGTTATGAACGAGGCGGCAATTCTCGCCGCGCGCGACGACCGTAGTTTGATTACGGACGCGGACATCAACGACGCGATTGCAAAGGTTCAACTAGGGCCGCAAAAGCGCAGCAAAGTCGTCGACCCAGACGACAACAAGCGCACGGCGTACCACGAATCAGGTCACGCAATTGTTTCGTACGTGTTGCAAAAATATAAGAAAATTCACGAAATTTCCATTATTCAGCGCGGTATGGCACTCGGTTATACGCAAGCAAGAGATGTTAAAGATAGTAACTCTATGTCGTATGAACAACTTTGCGACGAAATTTCGTACGCAGCGGGCGGACGTTGCGCTGAAGAATTGATTTTCGGTGAAAAGAGTGTCGGCGCAAGCAACGATATTAAGGTAATGACAAATATTGCGCGTGAAATGGTTACAGAATACGGTATGAGTCCAAAGTTTGGGATGATGTACCTCGGTAGCAATCAGGAATTATTCCTAGGCCGCGATTATCAGTCGCACGCTATGTATAGTGAGAAAATTGCGGGCGAAATCGACGATGAGGTTAGACGCTTTATAAATGAAAATTATGAACGTGCGTTAAAAGTTTTGAAAGACAATATCGATAAATTGCACATTATGGCAAGAGTTTTGCTTGAAAAAGAAACAATTTATACCGCGGAAGTCGATATGATTATGGACGGCAAGTCGTTTGACGAAGTCATTGCATATATCAACGAGAAAGCGGAAGCGCAAAGAAAGGTTGAGGAAGAGGCACGCAAGGAACGCGAAAAACAAGCCGAGCTTGCCCTGCAAGAACTCAAAGAAAAAGCGCAGCGCGCACTCTATGAAGCGGGCGTTGTAAGCGAACCAGTTGTAAGCGCTAAAGCGAGTGAAAATGCTGAGAAAAATGAGAAAAATCCGCAACTGAGCGAAGCGCAAGCCGCGAAAGATGGTTCTAACGACGGAAAAGTCGAAAATAATGGCGAAAGCGAAATCGCGGCAGCCGATGATAAAAAGCCAAATGATGGCAATAATAAAAAGGATGAGGAATAGGTGAACTATGAACGAAGAAAAAGTTAATGGTGGGGTCGAAATCCAAATGAAGTCGCGTATGTCGCGCACCGCGCTCGCGTCCGTCATTATGATGTGCGTGCTTGGCGTGCTTGCGATTTCGGTCATTTTGACTGCTGTTATTCCTAAGTCTTATGCCATCACGTTGCCAAAAACTGAGCCAAGTTACGTTCAAATCTACAAAGGTTCGACGACCGCAGTCGGGCAAGTTTACAATGACGCTGACGCTGACAAAGATAGCAAAGAGCAAAAATCTTACAACGAACTCAAAAAGGCATTCGACGATAGTTTTTCGACTAGCACTTTGAACGCAATTTTCCAAAAAGAATTGACAAACAAGATTGAGTATAACTATCTCGGCACAAATAATAAAACGCTCAACGACATTGTTACAAACAATGAGTATGTTTTGGAATTTGTGTATGCTAGTGAACAAACATTGAAAAATGGTTCAAAAGATTTCATTTGCTCCGAACTTGCAAACTCGTCATCACTCTATGAGGACGGGGTCGTCAAGTTCAAGAAACTTTGGGTGACTGTCAACAATATTGACGGCATCAATGAAGTGAAATTTTATGTTCAAAAACGTGTGAGCGAAACATCAAGTCAATTATCATACGCAGTGATTGAAATTGTGACGAAAGCACAGCAATCGAAACTTGCTTCCGTCATCGCTAATATTACGGCATAGGCCGCAACTGCAGGTACTATCCCTACAAACAAGATGCATTAGTGGACGGCGCACTTACGTGTGTTCTACACAAGTTTGTTCTCGGGGCAAACGCCACTGGTGCAGATTTTAGTGAGTGGCACTATAGCACTATAGTAATTGAGGTACATAGTTAATTGGCTATGTACCTTTTTTGCGGCGGGAAAGTCCGCAACTGTAGGTTTGGTGAGTTGGAGGCTTACCACTATCAATGGTTTTTTTGCAAAATTTTGTAAAAATTAAACACAAGAATTTTGTGCTATAATCAAAACATAGGAGAAAATTATGGTGGAAAATGAAATTATTGCACGTGAATACAAGTCATTTGAAGATATAAAACGCAAACGTGATGACGGTGGTGAATTTTGGCTTGCAAGAGAGTTATAAAAAGTGCTAGAGTATACAGAATGGAGAAATTTTAGCAAAGTTATTGATAGGGCAATGCTTGCTTGCAAAAATGCGGGATTTGAAGTGGCTGACCATTTTGTTGAAGTCAGCAAAACGGTAGAAATGCCAATAAAACCAACGAAAAATAAATGGAATTTTGGTTTTGTTGAGGTCAACAAAACCAAAACAAAGTCAATATTATTGTTGTAAGGTACACCCCCCATTGTCATTTCGACCAAAGACGTAGCCGACGCGGAGAAATCTCCCGGAAGGGGACGCAGTTTATTATGGGCGAATAAATATTTTGACAGCGCTAGCATTATAAAAAAATCATACACTTAAAAAAAACACACAACCTCAGGTTGTGTGTTTACTTTTTTATATTGTTTTTGTGTATAATGTCACAAGAGGTAAAAAAATGCTTGAAAGTATAAACATACAACAAATAATATACGAAGCGTTTCTTGAAGTGCGCAGTAAGGAAGAGCAATTACGACGCGGGCGCGCGTATGGCAAAACGCTAGATAAGTTTTATGAAACGCTGACTGAGGAGCAGCAAAAACTCTTTGATAAAGTGCTTGAACTACAATGGGAAGAAGAATACAGTATCGAGCAAAAGTTGATACAATTTGTTCTAGAATTTGTTCGCACCCTACACTGACTACGTGTCTATCTCCACCGAGAACATACAATTTATAGAAAGTACGAATTATGCCGTCCGTAACAGCAAATTGCTTGTAGGGAAAGTATCTGTAGCGGTGCATTATGGTATCATAAAAGGTACAAAGCAAAATAACTATGTACATTTGTTGTTGTAGTGTTGTGTTACCCAGCCAAACCTGCAGCCGTGGGGCTATCCCCATCGAGGATAAGTGCATTTAGTAAGCGCTCAAGTTTGCCGCCCACATAAGTCGCTGACGCGTAGGGAAAGTACCTGCACTAATGGCGTTTGCCATATTGACAAGGGGAGAAAAATTTGGTATAATAGAGGTAAATTAACGGGGTGAGTAGGGGAGCATATGAAAAAAGGTTTAATCGATTTGCACATACACACTACTTATAGCGGCGAGGGTATCAAAACCACGCCGTCCGAAATTATTGAGTTGGCACTCATCAAAGGTGTCGAAACATTGGCAATCACCGACCACAACACTACACTAGGCTGTATTTCGGCGCTTAAGTATATCGAGCGTAATCCTGAACTATGCGAAGATTTAAACTTTATCACAGGCATCGAAATATCTTGTGACACGACAAGCGTTTTGTCGTACCGTGACGAGCAAGGGCACTTGCGTTCATCGCTAGCCGGCGGAATTCATATGCTAGGCTATGGAATCGACCCATATAATGAAGGCTTTCTTGATCTCGCGCGCTTTTATCGCAGCGACACTGGCAAACGCACGCTCGCAGCATATAAATTTATCCGCAGATTTTACGGCATAACCGTCAATAAAAATACGCTTTATGAAGTAATTAATGAACTGGAAAATGATATTGCAAGCGGCGAATATACGCAGGATGAAGTTTCGCAGGAACTTTTGGCGCGCGCACTCACAACAGGACGAAGTGCGCCGCTCGGTCGCAAAAATCAGTACGAAAACTTTTGCAAAAATGTAATCAACCGCGACAAACAAACGTATAATGATTATCTATATAGGGTGCGCAAAATGTTTGCAGTCTCAGGCGACCAACTCGACGAAATGGCAAAGCAAGACATCTATGAAATGATGGACCTTATTGAGCGTTCTGGCGGCGTCGCAGTGCTTGCGCACCCAACATTCTACCGCCCGAAACGTGAGTTGTCGGTCGCTGACTTTGAACTTTTAAGCGAGTTTATAGACAAAGTGACGGCGCATTATAATGAATATACGGGCGAATTTATGCGCGGCATCGTGGGTATCGAACTTTTGCACGGAAGCAGTTTCGATGACCAGTTTAGATTCAAATTTTACGACAATATTATCAAAAACAAGGGGCTTTTCATTACGGGCGGCAGTGATTCGCACATTATAAATGTTAAAACTAACAATTTGGGCTATATTAGGCACAACTTTAGTATAAAACATCTTGATTTTGTTGATAGGCTTGACGAAATACTGGAACTAAGTCAACGCGCCACAAGTATCAAGAAACAAAAAGAACGCGATTACAAAATTTTGCAAGGCGCGCAAGCGGGCAATAAAGGCGTCGACGAACAAGCAGTGCTTTACAATGACTACAAAGCAGTCAAAGCGCGCGAAATTATCGAAAGTCAAACAATTAGTAAAAAACTGTTGTCGTTTGAAAACGAAATTGCAACAGTTATGTTTGCATTGAAAGAAAAACTGTTTGAGTATGAGGACGTCGAGAAAAACGCGCATAAAAATCCGCAAAGTTTGCAAGAGTGGACATCACTATATGCAATGTATATGCAATCAATTATTGAGAATCAAGATGTATTTTTTGGTGATAAAGATGTTTTTTACGATTGGCTTCAACATAGGCTCGAATTTGTCAATCAAGCCTGTAACGAATTATATGATTTGGCAGCGCTTGACGCAAGTGTGCAAATGGAAAACAATTCGACTGTTAATAACCCACATTTCAAAGAATCAAAGCGAATTATGAATGCAATCGCTGCCGAAATCGAGCAAGAAAGCGCTTCGTACTGTGTTAGCAAAGTAATGCCAGACCTTGAACGTGTTTAATTAAATGTATCTTCTGCGCAAAGTTTGTGAGTTTTGGCTGTCGATGTTGTGTACAATAATGTTTCTAAACACAATAAAAATGTTAGTTAATTTATACTTAAATTTATTGGTAAATTAAATTTATCAAAGTTAATTGAGATTATAAAAATAAAAGGAAGTGCGCTAAATGTTTGGGTCGTGATGCAAGATACCGCTTGCAGCCACGACAATTCTATCGCACAAATATTTAAAATGGATAAAAAAGAATTAATGTGTCAGCTTTTTAAGTTTGTCGCATTTTCAATTTCAGCGGGCGTGATACAAATGGGTTTGTTTACGCTGCTCAACGAACTTGTCGGCTGGAAGTACTGGCCAAGTTATTTGATTGCACTGGTAGCGTCAGTCGTGTGGAATTTTACTTTCAACCGCAAATTTACTTTTAAATCGGCAAGCAACGTACCCAAAGCAATGACGCTTGTGCTTTTGTACTACGCCGTGTTCACTCCACTTTCAACGTTGTGGGGGCAGGCAATGGCGGATGCAGGCATCAATGAGTACATTGTGCTTGTGTTTACGATGATTGTCAATTTCGTGACGGAATTTTTGTATCAACGCTTTTTCGTCTTTCGAAAATCAATCAACACAAACAATCGTGCAAAAGTTTGCCACAAAACGAATGGTGAAGAACAAATAAATGATGCAATGTGAATTAAAAAAAACAATTTTTCTTGTAAAATGCGATGAAAAATTGTTTTTTCTTTATTCAACTATTATAGTGAGTGTGGCTACGACTTTGCCGTCCTTGCTTATTTGTAGTGAATATTCACCCAAAGGGAAGTCAATAAACGTAATTTCGTTATCAATTTTTGCGATGATAAACCCATTAGCGTGTACAGCATTATTTGTCGAATAAATCAATTCTTTGTTTTTAGTAAATATTTCAATGACTGCATTGTCAAATTTTGTTGTACTTCCAATTTCCCCATTCTCAAAAATACGTCTAAATATTGAAATGGTTATGGAAGTGGCTGTGCTAATTTTTAATACTGATTTTTCGCTGTCAATTTCTTTGTAGTTGTAAATAAATGTGAACTCTTGCAAAATTGTCAAATTGTACGTATGTTCAATCTTTGAATTGTTTTCCAAAATTTTGATATTGGCGCTGCCATACTTTATGGCTTGGAAACTAAATTTATCGTTTGAGTCATTTGCAAAATACTGAGAAAATGTTTTGCCATTTTCAAACGTGACTTCAAAATTAGTGAGTGCGTAGGAAGGTGCGAAAGTTGGCACAAGTGAAAATGTATCATACAAAAACAAGTTTTGGGGGACATTGGCGAATGTGATTTCACTAGGAATAACTTTTTCTACATTAATATTTTTTGTGCATACCGCACCAGAGTCGTCGGTTGCGGATATAGTAATCGTTGCGCTTCCCACAGATAGCGCTTTCACAACAAAAGTGTTGTCCTTTTTATTAATTTCAATGTTTGTAGAGTCGGTTGCCATTGTAAAATTTTTGGTTGCAACTACATTATCAATTGATGTTTTGATTGCCAAACTATTGAAATAGCCGTCATCATTCGCATTAGTCTCGTAATCATTATTGAAAAGGTAAAGGCAATCGCGTGAAGTGGCATTATCATCCACTAAACAAAAGTCAATTGTTTGAATGAATTTTTGCAGTGGTATTTCTAAATAAAAAGTTTCAGCACACTTTGTGTTCGGGTCAGATGCGAAAATAATTATGTTTGAGTTGTCTAATTTTGTGAAAGTCACATCAAATGTTTGTAAGCCCGTGCTTTCAATATTTGAAGTCACAATGCCCGCAAAAGTTGGCATACCTAAAATAGGTTTGTTGAAAGTCAAGTGCAGTTTATAAACTTCAGGCGTTCCGTCCGCTTTGGTGGAGTAAAGCAGGGTATCAATTTGGGAGTCGCCTTTCATAAATGAATATTCCGTAACTTCCAGTTGCGGCGCAATCTCGACAATGATACTTTTTGAAATCGTAGTATTGTTACTTGAAAAAGTGTTTACAACAATTTGCGTCGTACCAACTTTGTGCGCCGTCAAAATACCGTTTTCATATGATAAGTACTTGTTATCATAAATAAATTCTGTATCAATTTTGTCGCCGACTACATTTTCGTACTCAATAAATGTTTTAGTGATTTGAGTGCCGATATTCATATAAATTGTATCATCAATAATATTTTTAGCATAAACATAGTTTTTGACATTAACTTCTAAATTTGCAGTTATACTGCAAGAATTACCTAGTATAGTTGCTGAAATTTGTGTTTTACCCGCAAATTTTGCAAAAACGCAATTATCTTCAACCGAAATAATATTGTTGTCAAAAGAAAGTTCACATTTATTATATGTTAAACCATTGACAATCAAAGAAAAATTTGCATAAGTATCATCTCCGCTTGTGTGCAAGGTGATTGACGCCTTATTAAAGGCAATTGTTTTTGCATAAATTATTAGTTCAATAATTTTCTCTTTGCGCGACGTACGCTTTGAAACATATAATTTTGTTTTTCCGCAAGCAAGAGTTACAATTTTGTTGTTTTCAATTTTTGCAATGTCAGTATCTTCAATTTTAAATGAGAATTTATCTAGAACCTGTGTTACTTTTGAAAGATTGAAAGTGTCGCCATAAGCAATTTCGATTTGATTTTGATTAATTTTCAGGTCTTCATCGTTTCCGCCAAGCGTGAGCGGAAGCACCACACAAAGCGCAACAACAATTGCAAGTGCGATGCCCGAAATACCAATGAATAATTTTTTGCTGAACATATTTCCCCTAAGTGACTATTATTTGTTTTAATTTTATCTACCATATTTTACCAAATTTCGACAAAAAAATCAACCCCTTCGGGTTGAAATGCACAATTACTACTTATTTTCAGCAATAGTATGCCGTTTTGAATGTAGTGCCATTATTTAAATAAATTCTACTTACCAGTAAAATGAGAGATAGCAATTAAATTGATTTAATCAATCAGTTTTATTTTCATTTGCGTTTATATTCCTATTTTATTTATAATTATTAAATAATAAATGCACAACCTCATTTTGTTTCAGTTGGTAGCAAAACGGTGAAAGTTGTGCCGATGTTTTGGGTGGAGTCTACGTCGATTTTGCCATTGCAAATATGTAAAATGCGCTTGACAAGCGCAAGCCCAAGCCCGTTGCCGTCCTTTGAGTGCGAAGTGTCACCTTGATAGAACTTGTCGAAAATCTTACTTTTCGTTTCTTCATCCATACCGATGCCATCATCTTTGATTTTGACGCAAATGTTGTCATTTTCTTTGTAAAGTTTAATTTCTATATTGCCATTGTCGTCGCAAAACTTGACTGCGTTGCCGATGATGTTTTGCCAGACTTGCGACAATAGTTCTTCATAGCCGACATATTTTGTGTTTGGCAATTCGAGCGCAAAATTGATGTTTTTCTTGCTCCACGCAGGTTCAAGCGTCAAAATGCACTGGCGCAACTGTTCGTCAAGCAAAAACTCCGTTTTGTTGAGTGATATTTCTTGATGCTCTATGCGCGAAAGATTTAAAATATTAGTTGTCAAGTTTGAAAGTTTTTTGATATTGTCGTCAAGTATTTTTTCGTACTGCGCGCGCGTTTCTTCGTCAAGATTATCGTGCCTCAGCGCCTTTGAGTAGGACTGAATGACGGAAAGGGGAGTCTTGAATTCGTGCGACACATTGGAGATAAAATCTTCCTTTAGTGTTTCAATGCCTTTAAGTTCGTGCACCATTTTGTTGAAGTTTTCAATATAAGAATCAATATCTTCGTTGCCCGTCAGCGCAACTTCGACATCAAAGTCTCCGCGAGCCACGCGCTCCGTCGCGTTCTCAAGTTGCTTTATCGCGCGACTAACCTTTGCATTGCCCACGCAAATTACAAACAGAACAAGACAAAACAGTGAAAACATCGCGAGCAAGTACCCGCCAAACGGGTTCGGCTGCCCCTTGAACCACGATCCGCGCGCGAACCCGAAAATCGAAATCGTCGCAATTATTGCAAATGTGATGACCAAAATCCAAAGCACAATAATGGTTTGCTTTATAAAAATGCGACTTATCTTGTTGTCCTTTTGTTTTTTCATTTGATGACCGCCTTGTAGCCGAGGTTTCGCAGCGTGACAATTTCAAAGTACGGGCAATTGCTAAACTTGTCGCGCAAGCGGTGTACGTGCGTGTACACCGTCATCTCGTCCGAGTCGGAACAAATGCCCCAAAATTCATCCATAAGTTGCGCGCGCGTGAAAATTTTGTCAGGATAGGAAAGCAGTTTGAACAAAATTTGAAACTCCTTTTGCGGCAGCGTGATTGTCTTTCCGTCCATAGTGACGGTGTATGTTTCATAATTCAAAACCGCATTGCCAACGGTAAGTTTTTGTTCGCTGCTAATTTTCGCCCTGCGCAAAAGCGCGTTTATGCGCAAAATAAGTTCGTCAATATCAACAGGCTTTGTCATATAGTCGTCCGTGCCTAGATTGAACCCCTTGTACTTGTCCGCCTGCGTCGATTTTGCGGACATAATCAAAATGGGCATCGTGCTATTTAATTTGCGCACATACTCAATTAATGAAAAACCGTCCGTGTTTGGCATCATAATATCTGTGACCAAAAGGTCGATGTGATTTTTTTCGTAAAGCGAAATCGCCTCATCACCGTCGCGCGCGGAAAATACATTAAAGTTTTGGCGCTTTAGTTCGCTTGAAATCAAGTTGTTCAAGTCCTCATTATCTTCTGCAATCAAAATGTTCAACATTTTTCACTCCTATGCACCTATTTTAACAAAAAAAACGCAATTTTACAACAATTTTGTTGTGTGTTGCGCGAAAGTGTGCTACTAAAGTTTTTATTTGTGTGATTAAGTGATTATAAAGAACGACAAGTTTGTGTACTCTGCTCTTATTATATCTTATCATTTAATTTATATCTTATCATTTAATTGCCAAAGTAAATTGTTGTGTGCTGTAAAAAAAATGCTTCAAATATTATTTTTCGATAGTAAAAACGTTTGATATTTTTTCGCAATTGT
>CALDMJ010000002.1 GCA_937914725.1 uncultured Clostridia bacterium
CTTTGGCGCTTTAACAATAACTTGCGATTTTTCATTTACAACGATTGCTAATGTTTTACGCGCAGTGCGTTGTATATAATCAATTTTCATATTTATAGTTCCTTTTAAAAATTATAACACAATATATTGTGTATTTCAATGATATAATACACAATATATTGTGTATTATATTTTTTTGTAAAACCTGTTGTAATTTATTGACAAAAAATATAAAAAAATGTAAAATATATGTATATTATTTTATATTTGCTACCTAATTTAGCAAATCTTTTGTCGTAACATTCCCTACTAATTAGTAATGAAGTGAGGTAAAAATGCGCGGAAAATTAAGTGCAATGATTTTATGTACATTAAAATCGGAAAATTTATATGGACTGCAAATTATAAAGGAGATTAAAACTCTCACAAACGGACAAACTGATATTAAACTTCCAAGCCTATATAGTGCGTTACATAAACTTGAAGCCGAAGGTTACATAACATCATACTGGGAAAACAGTGAAATTGGAGGCAAGCGCCGTTATTCCGCTCTAACTGAAAAAGGTAGACAATATTTGGTCGAACACCCACTCGACTTTTCTCAGTACGAAAACGCTCCCAACAAGACTGTTGGCAATTCCCCGTCGTCGCTTGCGATACAGCCTGACTTTTTCAACACTATTGCGCATTCAGAAAGAGTGGCTAGGAAAGAAAAAGAAGAAGAAAGAGAATCAAAGATCATAGAAAATGATATTCCAAATTATTCAATCCTTGACTATATTTCAAGTGAAAAAGTAGACGCAGTAAATGCAGTACTTGGCAGTCCTGCAAATGAGCCAAGCTTTGATTGTCAAAATCCTGACAACAGCGATAGCTTAAATTTGCCCAAACAAGATATCGATAGGAAATTCAATTCAATACCAACGAATTTAAATTCGAGCGGTACTGAATTCCAAAATTCTTCAGAGCAAGCCACTCAAACTTATCAACGCGTTTATGATAAAAACGATGCAGTTCTTTTACCCGACGACGAAATTATACCACATGATGAGTCGTTAAGTCTACTATATAGACCCACAACTATAAAAAATAATGAGGTCAAAAACGAAGATATTGATTATGACAGTATTTTTGGCGATATGATTGAAAAAGATGTTGCAAAAACAACCCTTTTTGGAACTCCAAATGACAACATTGACAATGACAATGATATAGATAATGAAATTAAATGCAAGAAAATTGATATATTTGATAGAACATCTTTAACTGAAAACCAATACACCAACGATTTTGCCGAAGTAGTACCAAATGAAGAAAAACAAAAGATAAATATTCTTGAATCAAATACTAATGATTTTTCGACTTCAGCTATGGCTAAGAAAACGCTTTTCCCTGATAACAATAGTTATGGTGTCAAGCAACAAATTACTAGTCAAAATCTAATGCAACAAACAAAAGCAGTACCTACAAA
>CALDMJ010000003.1 GCA_937914725.1 uncultured Clostridia bacterium
TGCCAACGCCCTACCCTTGTTGACCTTAACATCCGCGGGCTAGCAACACGCATATTGTATGTTACAAGTCTCAAACACAACATCGATACGTATGGGCGCATAGTGTCATCCACGTGGGAGTGCAAGCAGTTTGGCAATATATACGACTTTGACAACTTTTTGCAACACGCAAACGCTGAGCTTGGCGAATATGTTGAGTTCACGTATAGCAACAAAGTTATTGCATCCCAACCGCTACAGTTTCGAGATACGCCAAAGTTCGCAAATGTAACAAATTATCGTGTAGTGAAAGATAAAAGCGTCGTGCAGTTCCCTTGCGATATATTCGCTAGTTACAATAGCACTAACAAAGAAAGCGCGTTTTTGCGTGGCCGACAACGTTGTGATTTTTCGCTGTATACACACCCAACGGACGACGCATACATAACCGACCTCGACGACATCTACAGTTTCGAAGCCCCCCGCACATTCTACAAACTCAAAGACAAAGACTCAAAAAATCTAGAAAAAGGAAAGGTATTGACGATATGATTAATATACACAGTGAGTTTGACGATCTAATGCGCGAATACATAGATCGCTTTGCCGAACTTGCCGGGAACTCTCGCGTTCTTGTGCAAGCATTCTATAGGAAAGTCGACAAACAAATCACAAAGCGTTTCGAGTTTGAAAACAAACTCTTGCGCAAACTGGACAAATACCGCTACAAAGCAGTCAAACAAGACATACGCCGCGAGTATGGTTTGTGGGCGCGATTCAAGCGTTGGTTGCGCGGAAAGCGAACACGCGCGCGCACCGACGCTGAGTGCCCCAAATCAGACGACGCCACAAAAGTCGATAATAGTGCATTGCTTGACAAGGTTGCCAACCTAACACAACAACTTGCAGAGGTACAACAATCTAAGCAGCCAGAAATGTTAGAACAACAACCTGTGCAATCGCAATTGATTAATGACACTAATCAACTGCAAATCGAGCAATCAGTGTATGAATTTAACAACGAGTAAATACTTGCGTCAGCAAAAAAAATCTTGTGTTCATACATAAGAAATAAATGCCCCATTTTTTGAATGGTGGAAAGGATGTGGCATAGATGAAATATCACGATTTTATCGACAAAAGAAAACTTAATATAAGTACAATAATACCTGCATTGCAAGACGCTGGTTTCGACAAAAAAGCCGATCACATACTTCAGTGCGGAAACCGTCGGTTCTTTGGCGTGTGTAAAGAATGTGGCGCAACCCACTTCAACGGTGTGCTTGCATGTAAACAACGTTTTTGCGCAGTGTGTCAAAAGAAACGCAGTTTGCTTTGGTATATGAAAATGTTACCATTGTTCAAGTACTATATGGCGCAAGGTAACAAAATTGTCTTTGTAACCTTTACAGTCAAAGATACCGAAAAATTAACTGACGGACTCAACTATCTACAAGACGCGTTCCGCCTAATGATAGGCAAAGGTAACAAGATTACAAAAGCATTTAACTGCTTATTCCTTGGCGGCGTTCGGTCAATCGAGGTCAAGCGCGGTGCAAACTCAGGCTTGTGGCACCCACACGCACACTGTTTGTTCATTAAGCGCGACAACAACCCCTTCAAAGAAGATTTTGAGTTCTTGCGCAGCGTCTGGAACGATTGCCTTTGCACTGTTCACGGTGAGCGCGCAAAATGGGGTTCAGTGGACTACAAGGCAATTAAAGTCCTAAACGACGGATGTAAAGCAATATGCGAATGCTTTAAATACTCAACCAAATTCGATTGGCAAAACAATACGGACGACGTCAAAGAACTGGTAGAAAGTTTGCACCGTCAACATCTAATTGTGCCGTTTGGTGAAGTTCGCAAAGACTTGAACGAAGGTTCAGTCGAACACGACTTAATTTTGCCATACACACAATTGAAAAAACAGTTTTGCGCAGTCTGTGGCAACGACTCGTTCGACGAAATTTATTTTGACGCCCGCGACTGCAACAAACTAATAAACATCTATGATTTTATGTCGGAGGATAACGAAAATGATTAAGAACCCAACAGAACGTAACGCATTGCGCCTACTTGGTCAACGTGATATGTTGTTCAAAGTAATAGCCGCCCTTGCAGAGCGTCGCAAACGAATAACTATACCATTGCACTACAATGAAATAAGTGACCTACTTAGCAAAATGGTGCAGGACTTGGAACTGCAGGAAAACAAACAACAAGTACGCGCATATCTCACAACGCGTGAGCAACTTGAGTTTGACAACTATACAACAAGTTTTGCGCGTTTTGCCGTCAAGCACAAGCAAAATATAGAGTACGCACAACTGCTACTTTGCCCCGATGATATAGTCAGTAAAACAATAAATGTAAAGGATATTCACAATGGCTAAAATTGACGACTTGCAAAGTCAACTTGATTCCGTAACACAACAGTTACAACACGTAATGTCGGTGGCACACTTTCGCGACGTAAAGCCGATTATGTTTTATGATTGTCTTGACTTATGGTTTAATATCTATAAGTTGCCAAAACTTTGCCCCGGATCGGTACGCAGTTTGCGCAATGTAATTAGGTTGTTCAAGTTGTATATACACGATATGCTCGTCAGTGATTTGCGACCTATACATTTTGAACGGTGTTTTAATTCCCTGCCCGCAAATAAAACACGTAAAGACACATTTATTTATGCACGCGATTTTTTGCGATTTGCATATCGAAATATGTATACGTATGAAAATTTTGCAGATTTTTTGTTGCCCGTCAAATACAAGGCGCAAGAAGGTGTTGCATATAGTCAAACGCAAGTCGACGAAATTTTTAAAACAATCAAAGACACGCGCGTTTTAAAATTGTTTCAATTTTATTATTTGACTGGTGTGCGACGTTCTGAAGCGTTTACAGTCCGTTGGTGTGATGTCAACTTTGTCGAAAAGTATGTACATATACACGGCACAAAAACGGAAATGTCCGACCGCTTCATCCCTATGTTTGACAAACTTGCAACACTATTGCAAAGCATAGACTATACAAGTGCGGATGATGCGGTGTTCAAAGCACCTGAAAGTAGTATAAAAAATGAAATCAAACGTCTAAAAAGTAAATTGTCGTACAATGTAAACATAAAAAATTTTCGCACGACGTTTGCAACGCATTGCGCCGATATAGGCATTAAACCCAAAACTGTGCAAGAGTGGCTCGGACAC
>CALDMJ010000004.1 GCA_937914725.1 uncultured Clostridia bacterium
TCGAAAATTATTTTAAGCCAAGTCGAAAATGATAGAAAATCTATCTATGAGCAAATATTTTTGCTGACTAAATTTTACGACGCTTCGGTCAATCGGGATAAAATTTCATTCGATGCTAACGTCAAAGAATTTGCAAAGCTCGTAAATTACGGGTCAACGCAGCAGTCGAAAGTTTTGAAAGCCTTAATTAATAATCAAGTTAGTCTGCTGCTAAATAATATCAACTACTACGCTAAACGCGAAATGAATGTTAGAAAAAACATTAGTTTGTACCTCAAGAATTGCACGCGTTGCTATTCGTTTTTGGTACTAGGCATTCAAAAACATCGCATCAAAGATAAAACCGTAGAGAATTTGACGCAAAGTGTTCCAACAAATGAAGATTTTAGCAAGCAAAGCTTGCCCAATTTTTATTACTGCAAAAAAGAT
Organism: uncultured Clostridia bacterium; assembly: GCA_937914725.1. GTDB lineage: Bacteria > Bacillota > Clostridia > Christensenellales > UBA1242 > CAKVOD01. The sequence continues at coordinate 430 of CALDMJ010000004.1, forward strand.
TTGATAAACAAAATCAAGTACATAAACAATTTTTCTGCCAATTTTATCAAAATTGACGATTCTATCATTGCTGATTGCAGCACATCAACACCCCACAACACAACCAAAGGAGATTACTCATTATGATTTATGCACCTATTAAATACAAAAAAGTGAACGCTTCTTCACCACTTTACTTGCAATGTTTGTCTTACAGCGTTGCGCCTGCAAGCGCAAGAAATAGATATGTCAACTACAACACTGAGATTGAAGAACAAAAAATCTCAATTGGGAAAACAAACGTTGACAACAATGACAACTCAACTTCTAAAATTGAAACATTTGAATGTGAGCATATCGGCAAAGACAACGTAGTATCCCCTGCTAAGCACGAAATGCGTGAAATAAAACCTATTTGCAAACAAACTGCGCTTGAAAAGTTGAAAGAATTTAGCTCGACATTCTCACAAAGATTTGACGCGGTTTTCGGCGAGAAGTTGAATGCCACAAAAGAAAAAATGCGCGCATTTTTAGGAAAAGAAGCAGACGAAATTAAATTAAATAAAACTAAAAATGACAATCCTATCACAAAGAAATTCAAAGCAAAGTTTGAAGATTTCTTTAGTCACGACAAAGAAATCGAAAATGTACAAAGCGAAAGTGCGTTTTCAAAGTTTAAGGCAAAAGTCAAAAATATGCTTAACAAAAACGAAAAATCAAACAATGTAAATGCAGTAACTGAAACTGTTGTAACAAACAAAGAACCGGAGTTTGTCGAAATTGATGAAACTTTGAAGCAAATGGCACTCGGTGTTTTGACTACGCGTTTTGATAATGTCAAAGTAGATAAAACTTTTGCAGCAATTGCACAAAATATCCAACAAGAGAAAGAACAACAAGAGTTTGAAGATATCAATAAAACTTTGCAACAAATGGCACTCGGCGTTTTACCTAATCGCTATGATAACGTAAAAACTGACAAAACATTTGCAGCAATTGCGCAATATATTCAAGAAGAACAATCTAAAAAAGAATTTGAAGAAATTGACGAAACTTTTGTTGCGATGTCTAACGCTGCAAAAAAAGAACAGGCGCTTGAAGAAAGAGAAGCAATTAGAATTGCTAATGGAGGCGCGATTAAAGAATCCAAAGTTGACTCAAAAACTAGCAGTAACGACAAAAAGAGTAACACAGCTGAATTTACCCCTGCTAGCGCGCTTGACGACATTGCTGAAATTGGCGAAAGTATTTTTGCAGATAGTCGACCAAAAGAAAAAGATACACTTTCACAAAAACTTGGACGCGCCACAGCAAAAATCAAAGAATTTTTTGCCCGAAAAAACAAAAATGGAGAAGTCTTAGCGCAAAGTGTTGCTGAAGATGTGGCAAGAGCTGAAGATGTTGTTCAAAAAAATGGAAACGAGCAAGTTATTGCAACTCAAACAAGCAATAATAAAGTAAAAACAGCTACGCAACAAGATGTTGACGCTGAGAGCAAACAAAACAAAGCTGAGGCAAGCATTACTGTGGACAAAACTGCAGAAACTAAACGTCAAGTTGCTTGCGAAACTAAGGACAACGGCACGCACAAGCGCAAGAGTTACTACGCACTCAAAGTTGAAAACGCGAAAAAACATATTATCAATGCGGGCGTTCGTATCAGGTGTGCCGCAAAGAGATTTATTTACTTCTTCAAAGACAAATTTACTGCACCTGAGTTCGTTGACTATGAAGATAAAGACGATTACAGAAAATATGGTATGAAGGAAACGCGTATTGCTGTTAATCCTGAGACAAAAACCGAAAAAATAACTCCTATAGATAAAACATCTACTCAAACTAAAGTAAAAACATATAAGACGACAACATTAGATTATTACTTTGATTTGTAATGAATTATCATATAAGTATCCCTTATAAAACAAAAGCACACGGTGTTTATCACCGTGTGCTTTATTGTTGCAAAGCAATTTTTGAAATCTCATATTCATTTAACGATTTTCGTCAGTTCCCGTTACTTCAACTTTGGGTTCGGTACTTGCTATTTTGCCTTCTTGCGTTTTAAGTTCAGTAAATTCTTTGTTCAAAATTTCTATTTTACCTTTTGCATTGTTTAGCATATTGTAGCATTCTTTGCAATCTTTCATTGCTTTGTCATATAACTCTATACTTTCATCCAAACCGATGTTCCCACTTTCAATTTTCTTTGTGATTTCTTCTATATTCTTTATCAATTCTTCAAATTTCATTTCAGTCTCTCCTGCTTAGTTTATTTATTTTTGCAGTCGCGCAACCGTCGACTAGGTTTATTTTTAAGTCCTGCCCTACTTTTAATTGCCCGACACTTTTCACTACTTGTGCTTCTTCATCCATAAGTTGGGCAAATCCGCGGCGCATAATGGTGAGTGGATTTGATTTTTCAAGCGCTTGTGTCAACAAATTCAAGTTGTTTGTTTTATTTACAATCAATGCACTTTCAAACCTATCAAGTTGTTGCGAGCGCAATTCAAGATTTTGCGCGCTTCTTTCATTGTTGTATAAAAGTTTTGTATAAATCTTGTCCATACTCAAGTTCAATCGCAGCTTTCCATCCGTATTCAAGCGATTGACCGCAATACTCATTCTATTGATTAGTTTTAGCACTTGCTCACGATAGACACTGACATTCGCAACAACTAACTCAGCGCCCGCTGAAGGTGTCGGTGCGCGCTTATCCGCAACAAAATCTATAATTGTGAAGTCTGTTTCGTGTCCAACCGCTGAAACGATCGGCGTCTTGCAATCGTAAACGACACGCGCTAATTTTTCAGAGTTAAAACAATCCAAATCTTCGCTACTGCCACCACCACGTGCGACAATAATGACATCAAGATTCATTTCATCAAGCACTTTTATTGCTTTTATAATCGTATCATCAGCACCAACGCCTTGCACGCGACATCCATAAACAAAGAGATTTACCGCTTGATTGCGCCTGTACGACACGTTGCGAATATCTTGTAGCACCGCCCCTTGCAAACTTGTTGCAACACCTATATTTATTGCGTTGTCGGGAACAACTTTTTTGTGCGCATCATCAAAAAGTCCTTCTTTTTGTAATTTCTCTTTTAATTGCAAAAACTTTAGATATAATGCGCCTTTGCCATACGCGAGCATTGAACGTACATTGAAATTGAGACGCCCGCCTTTAACATAATAGTTCGGCGTACCTTTAACGATGACACTTTCGCCTACTTTCGGCTCAAATTGCAATTTATTTGCGCCAAACATCACGCAATCAATTGTTGCATCTTCATCCTTTAACGAAAAATACGCGGTGTCCCCGCGATATAATTTATAGGCGGAAATTTCACCAAAAATAGAAATGTTGTGCAACATTTCTTCAGTGTCAAATATTTTTTTGATATAATTTCCTAATTGCGAAACTGTTATGAAATCCTTTTCATTGGCCATTATTTTCTCCAACTATTGACGCGATAACGCCATTAATAAATTTTGGACTCTTTTCAGTCGAATATTCTTTAGCAAGTTCCACAGTTTCATTGATAATTACTTTTTGAGGAACTTCTTTTATTATGTTCATTTCAGCATAGCAAAGCAGCAACAATGCTTTGTCTACCTTGTATACTCTACTCCACTCATAATCTTTCAAATAACCTGCTAAAATTTGTGTTGCATCAACAATGTTATCAAATACAGCATCAAACAAACTTTTAATAAACGCTTTTTCTTCATCACTAGGCTCCACCTCACAAACAAATGCAAGATTTTGCTCATAGTCAAATTGTGTTTCGTTATCCAAGCGTGCAAATATGAGTTTTAAAGCAGCCGCTCTACATTCGTGTCTTGTCATTATTCCCTCTCCAAGTTAGAAAAGTCCACGCCAACAATGTTGACATTAACTGCTTTGATTTTGACATCCATCATACTTTGGACACTAGTTTTAATGTTTTCTTGAATACGCCAAGCGATTTCTTTGACGTTTGCGTCAGAGAAAATATTGATAAATACATCAACAACAACCTCGCCGCCAACAAGCGACACCTTGACTCCGTTGTCGCGTTTTCCTTTTACAAGTTTGATGACAGGATTTTTCGATGATCTAGCCATTGAGGCAACACCGCTAATTTCTTTAGTTGCAAGTTGAATGATTGAATTGATTATGTCTTTGTTATACATAACTTTTCCTGCCGTAACCTCTTCTTCATTTCCATTATTATTTGCCATAACGAACTCCTTTATTGATTATTATAACACATTATATTATATTTTTCAAACACTTTATTTAGTTAAATTCATTTTTATAA
>CALDMJ010000005.1 GCA_937914725.1 uncultured Clostridia bacterium
GCGAAACAATGAAATTGAAATACCTCTCCGCAATGATAGGGGGCAGGGTCATCAAAATGGGGCGAATTTTCTTTTTCTTTAATAGCGCAATCATTGACACAAGGTCGTTGCGAAATTCGGCAAGCACCGTCTTTGGCAAATTGTCCTTGCTTGGGTTTTGCGAAACCTGCTCCCAAAAGTAGTCGCTATCATTTCCGCCGTACTCCAAAACCACGCCGCGGACGCCCTTGCAGTCTTTCAAAAATTTTTCAAGATTAATTCGTCCACTTTCAATGCAGTTTCCCATTTTGGAAAAATTCTCAAGTTCAATGTCCAGCGAATCTTCAATGCCGCGCCAATCAATTTCCTTTGAAATGTGATAGCGCTTGTCGTCGCCGTAAATCACGCCCTTGAGTATAGAATCGCCAAACAACGCAATTTTCTTAGTCATAGACTACCTCGTTTATGCTGAATTGTAATTTTCAAAGTTATACAATCTAGTATTGATTACTATATTACACGATAATAATAAAAATGTCAACTATTTTATATAAATATTCTTGCATTTTAAATTTTTTTGTGTTACTATACTAATATAGTGTGAAAAACGGAAGAAAAATTAATAAAAAATGAGTTAATTTCTTGAAAAATTGACAAAATTTGTAGTAACACGCAGTAAAATGAGTAATCCGAAGCCAACAGTAGGGGAAAGGAGAAAAAATGGGGATAGCAGAGAGTTTGAAAGAATTTGAGCAAAATTTAAAAGAATATAAAATTCCTCGTTATGAGGAATTGCCCGACATAGAACTTTATATGGACCAAGTCGTCGCACTTCTCAACAAAAATTTCAAACTGCTTTCAAATGAAGAAACTTTTTTGACACCATCAATGATAAACAACTACGTAAAGTTTGGTCTAATTCCCGCGCCTAACGGCAAAAGGTATTCGCGCAGACATCTTTGTTATATGATAGCGCTGTGTTTTTTGAAACAAATATTGAGTATGAACGAAATAAAAACTATCGAAATGCAAATGATAAGCCTCAGCAACGAACTGAACGCATACAACCTACTTTGCACGCAACTAGAAAACGCGTTCCAAAGTTGTTGCAATCAAACAAGCAACAACTTTGATAGCGTGCCGCTTGAGCATTTGAGTCTCGCATATTGTGCGCAAGCAATCGCAAACAAACTACACGCGCAAAAAATCATTGAAATCACGCGCGCGTGCCAAGCATAGCGCCATTGCCAATGCTCGGAAAATCAGCGTTTGTTAGTCTGTTGAATGTTTGTGCAAACTACATCGCTATTTCGACTGAAATGTAGCTAAAGCGTAGAGTGTCAAATGGTAAAGATTTAGTTGTAGTGTTGTATGCGTACATTGTTGTGAGATGACAAATCTAGGTAAAATTAGGAGCAAAATATGATACATTCATTAGCAGGCGGCGATATTCGCGGCGAACAATTTTATGACTTTGCCAAAGTCGAACTACTAGACAGCGCCAACGCCCACGACATCCGCTGGTATACTTTCTCAATCTTTGACCTGCAAGTAGGGGATATAGTTGTCGTGCCAAACGGCTATTTGACAGCAAAAGCAAAAGTTTTGCAAATCAACAAAAATGTGTCCTCTTTCAGCGCGCCAATTTCTCCCAAACGCGCCAAAGAAATATTGTATAAAATATAAAAGGCGCACTAAGATTTGTGCAACCTTTAAAATTACATTTTTAGTTTTGGAACAGTTTTTCGTCCAAAACGCCGTCAAGAAAGGCAAGTATATGCTCTTTAGTAGTCTTGCCTTCGTGCAACAAATACCACTCACCAAGTGACGCAAACGCGCCCGTCAAGTACGCCGAAATTGCATCTTTCGGCAACTTGTAGGACTTGCTTGCGTTCTTTTCATTTAGTATATACTTGATATTTTGCTGCATTGTCTCCATAATTTGCAAAATGATATCACTTGATTTTATGTTGTCTATAATGTTTATCAAAAAAGTGCGCTTTTCGTCCACAAAATCAAGCACATTACTCGCAAGCGCAAGGTAGAAGGATTTTTCATTGTCGTAATCGTCTTTCAAGCACTTGCTGACAATGCTGTCGCGCAATTCGCCAATAGCAAAAGTGAGCAAATGAAACTTACTTTCAAAATGCTTGTAAAATGTCGTCCTATGCACCATAGCCCTGTCACAAATGTCGTTTACATTAATCTTTTCAATCGGTTGTTCCGTCAGCATTTCAAACAACGCCTTGCTGAGCATTTTTCGCGTCCTAACTGCGCGCAAATCTTCTTTTACTTCAAAATCTTGTTTTTCCATATTTTTATTTTAGCAAACTATGCGAAATTTGTCAAATCTTTGCAACAAAAGAGAGCTAGTTAGCCAAATATTTGGTATCAAGTGAAATATGGGATAAGTCATATAGGAAAAGTCGCGCAAAATAATTGCAATTTGCGGCAAATGGTGGTATAATATCCCCAGTGAGGAAATTAAAATGTTTGATATTGAAACAATTAGACACTCGCTTGCGCACGTTATGGCGTATGCAGTGCAAGAATTATATAAGGATGTCAAGTTTGGCATAGGACCCGCAATCGAAAACGGTTTTTACTATGATTTTGACGTCGAAAAACCTTTTGAGCCCGAAGATTTGCAAAAAATCGAGGACAAAATGCGTGAGATTATCAAAAGGGATGTTCCTTTTGAGCGCATCGTGCTTTCGCGCGACGAAGCTTTGAAAACTTTTGCCGACCAACCATATAAGGTAGAACTTATCAAAGATTTGCCAGAGGGCGAAACAATCACCGCATACCGCTGCGGCGATTTCATCGACCTATGCCGCGGCCCACACGTCGACGAGTTCAAGTACTTGCGTAATGTCGCCTTCAAACTCGACAAGTCGTCAACAGCATACTGGCGCGGCAGCGAAAAGAACAAAATGCTTCAAAGAATTTACGCTTTTGCGTTCCTCGATAAAGACGAACTTAAAGCGCACCTCAAATTTATCGCCGAGGCAAAAGAGCGCGACCACAGAAAGCTTGGTCCCGCACTTGACTTGTTTATGCTCTCCGACACCGCCCCGGGGATGCCATACTGGTTGCCAAAGGGTTGGAAATTGTTTAACACAATGATTGATTTTTGGCGTGAGGAACACGAAGCGCGTGGCTACGAAGAAATCAGTTCGCCACAAATCAACAGCCGCCAACTTTGGATAACAAGCGGGCACTGGGACCACTACCGCGACGATATGTTCTCAATTGCAACGGAAGAGGGCGACACGCCTTTTGCCGTCAAGCCTATGAATTGTCCAAACGCTATGGTAGTTTACAAACGCAAATTGCATAGTTATAGAGATTTTCCAATTAGGTATTCCGATTGCGACGTCTTGCACCGCAAAGAGGGTTCGGGAACATTGCACGGCTTGTTGCGCGTTCAAATGTTTAGACAAGACGACTCGCACAACTTCATTCGTCCTGACCAAATCGAAAGCGAAATTGAAAGCATTTTTGAAATCGCGGACAAATTCTATAAAATATTCAATTTGACATATCGTTGTGTATTGTCGACGCGCCCAGACGATTTTATGGGCGATCCAGCACTCTGGGATGAGGCGGAGCGCGTGCTTGGCAACGTCCTTGAAAAACGCTTTGGCAAAGACGGCTATCAACTTAATGAGGGTGACGGTGCGTTCTATGGGCCAAAGATTGACCTATTAATGAAGGACGCGCTCGGGAGAGAATGGCAAACGGGTACAATTCAACTTGACTTCCAACTTCCGCGCAACTTTGATTTGACGTACACGGACAAAGACGGTTCAAGACAAACGCCCGTCGTCGTGCATAGAGTTATATACGGCTCATTTGAGAGATTTATCGGCATCTTGATTGAGCACACGAAAGGGGAATTCCCATTGTGGCTCAGCCCAGTGCAAGTGGGCATTGTTCCTGTTTCGGAAGAACAATTTGACTACGCGCAAGAGGTCGCAAATGCGCTGAAAGCGCACAAGATTAGGGTAGAAACCGACCTTCACGACGGCGGTATGGGCGCAAAAGTGAACAACTTTAGAAAAATGAAAACGCCTTATACTGTCATTGTCGGTAATGAAGAAATTGCAAACAAGAGCGTGTCAATCAAGATTCGCGGTGGCAAGCAAATCAACAATATTCCGCTCGACAAGTTTGTTTCCGTGCTTGAAAAGCAAATCGCTGACAAAGACTTCACCCTCATCGAGCAATTTTAGTGGCAGACGCCACAGGTGCAGGTTTGTGCGGGATAGCCCGCCGCTGCAGGTTTGGTGAGTGACACTATATTATTTGTGGTACATAGTAAATTAACTATGTACCTTATTTTATGTCCGAGCCAGCCTTGATTAAAAAATATTTGTGGGAAAATACATCAAAACGTTTGGTATTTTTTTCGGGTTATGGTAAACTAAAAATAAATCAAATATATAGCGAGGTATAAAAATGATTAAGTACTTAACTAAACGGGGG
>CALDMJ010000006.1 GCA_937914725.1 uncultured Clostridia bacterium
TGGAGGTGCTATAAATGGAAGGTAAAACGTTTAAGGAGTACGCGCGTGAAGCGCGCAAGCGAATGAAAAGCGGCTTTTGGCAAAAAATGCGTGCCGAAAGAGAACAAGCAATCTTAGAGGCTTTGAGAAATGGGCAAAGCATTGCAGCGGTTGAGGCACAATTTAAACGGAAAATTCAGTGCGCAATTTGTGCGAAAGAAGATGAACAAAAAATTTTGGATGACGAAGCGTTTTATGAAAAAGTTTGCAATGTACTTGAATCGACTGATTTGTTGATGAGTCCGCTTGCAAAACTCATAGATCACGACATCTATGACAACTTGAGTGAGCGCGACAAACAAAACTACATACTAAAGCTCTCGGATCGCTTTGTACAAATGAAACAACGCTATGATGAAGAACACCCACGTTCAATTGATCTTGCATTTTAGCGGAGGTTATGTTTGCAACGTGAAACTAATTCTTAATTATTGAATCACATAGCGGTCAAATAGTGGCAAAAACTGCCGCTATTTTTCATTAGTAGTCAAAATCATTTTGCCTTCAAAAAAAATTGTGTTATAATGTTGCTATGGAAAATATTGACTTAATTGATTCATTGAATGACGAACAAAAAGCACCCGTTTTGCAAACTGAGGGTGCTGTTCTTGTTACGGCAGGCGCGGGCAGCGGAAAGACGCGTGTTTTGACCCACCGAATTGCATATTTGATTGAGAAAGGCGTCGACCCATATAATATACTAGCAATTACGTTCACAAACAAAGCAGCAGCGGAAATGCGTGAGAGGGTTGAGCGCATAACATATGATTGCAGCCAAATGTGGGTGAGCACATTCCACTCAATGTGCGTGCGAATTTTGCGCTCGTATGCCGATGCTTTGGGCTATACTAAAAACTTTTCAATCTATGGCGAACAAGAAAAGGAAGCTTTGATAAAGCAAATCCTTGTAGATTTTCAACTTGATGAGGAATTGAAAAAAACTTGCATATATCATATCAGCAATGCAAAAAACCTCAACCTTTCATACGATGAGTATCTAAAAGAATATGGATACATTCGAGAGATTGAAAGCATTGTTAAAGTGTACAAAGAATATCAATTGCAACTGCTCAAGAACAATGCTTTTGATTTTGACGACTTGTTGATGAAAACATATGAACTACTGAAAACAAATGAAGATGCGCGAAACAAATATCAGGAGAGATTTCAGTATATACATATAGATGAGTTTCAGGATACAA
>CALDMJ010000007.1 GCA_937914725.1 uncultured Clostridia bacterium
GATGTAACAAAGTATGTTGATGAAACAACAGGTTCTACTGTTACTTTGACAATCACTGCAGACACAAGTTCAGATAACTTGTAAGCATAAGGAATATCCCCTACTTGTGGTATCAGCCACTGGGGATATTTTTTATACCTTATTAACAATACTATATTAATTTTTACGGAGGTTAAAATACTATGGATGACGATAACCACAAGAAGAATGAAAATCAAGAAAATGTTTCCAACCAATCAGGCAAATCAATCATTAAGTATTTAGAAAGTGAAGATAAGTCGTATTATGTTCTTGATACTCCAAACGAAGAAGATATAAAAAAGCTAGAAAGGCTTGATTATTTATTTATACTCGAATCACCGCACACCGATGAAGTTATTAAAGAACATCCTCTTGCTGGAGATTCGGGGAAAGCAGTTACTAAATTCTTATTTGGCGACAAAACCTCTATTCCATTCGGCAAGCTTGTAAAGCTTAATAGTGATTTATTGGAATTTAAACACATTGCAATAATGAATGTATCAAATGTTCCACTGCAAACCGTAAAAGGCTATAATGATGACTACGCTTCATTAGCGGACTATTTAGAAGCATTAAGAGACCCCAAAGCCAACGAAGAAACTGCAGGCTTTGATTGTTTATTGAAACTATTTGAAGATAGTCTTAAGAATATATTAAAAGCTTGCGAGCGAATAAAAAGAAAACCACACATTTTCGTATGTGGTCAAATGGCTGTTAATTATTTTGAAAAAGCTTCACAAAAGAAAAGTTCAAGTAAAGCCAATAAGAATGGCTAGTATCATCACAGACACTGAAGTGGAAGAAAATATACAAGATCTATTGAAAAAGGGTCTTTACGAAATCACTTACATTCCTCACCCGTCTAGAAATCATTGGAGTTCAACAAAATATGTAAAATATAAAGAAAATCTACCTATACTGAAGAAAGAATTTGACCCGTTATACCTCCTTCCCTCTGAAAGAATGAATCGAACATTTCAAATAACATTTACAATAAAAGAAATTTAAAATGCAAAAGGAGATTGATCATATGTACTTTGTTTATATCATAAACTATAATTTTTACGGCAATAAAAATAAAACAATTTTAGTTGCTGACAAAGACATATCAAACAAAATAACTGAATTTAAAAATATTAATTTAAATGAAATCAAAACAAATATACAACCTAAAAAAGAAGATGAATACAAAAAAGGTATATCATTTAAATTCGATTTCTATCGTGTTGAAACTTTAGAAATATTAGAACAATTTCTTAAAGACAATGATATGAAAAATTTAACAATTAAGAAAATTGTTGACGACGATTTGAATGAAAATTTTCTCAAAGCTATGGAGCCCATAATTAAAGACTATTTGAAGTCGACCAACAATTTATTTCACAACAATTAAAACTTACAGGAGAAAAAATACTAATGGAAAATAATAACAACCAAAATAATGAAAACAATAAATCAAACACCACCTTGAACGAAACATTTGCACCGACAATGTCTAAACCAAATATTAAAAACCCAGCACAACGTAACAATAACAAATCTCAAACTGAAAAAAGAGAACTGTTATTTGAGTCAAGTGATGAAATGGATAAGTTTACAAAGATGATTGATTCAAATGAAAGAATAGTAAATTTTTTAGAAGGAATTGAAAAACAAGAAAACCAAAATAAAAAGAAAAAAAATAACAAAGAGGATCAAGGCTAATGTCTATTATTTGTTCTGCAGCAACTATAATTAGTATTGTAGTTTCAAGTATTGCTGCATTGGCAGCAATAGTTAGCGCCATTTACGCTTCTATTTCATCATCATATGTGAAAATAAATAACGAAATGAAAATTAGAGAAATGATTGCACAAGCCTATAATATATTTGTAACTTCTTATGAAGAAAATAAAAATAGCAGAGGTTTAATTTGTGAAAACTATCTTAATACATTAAATTTGGCTTGCGGTTTGTATTTAACAAAAAAAGTAAGAAAAAAGCATTTTGAAAAAGATCATATGCGTGACATCACAAGACTATACACTAATGAAATTTTCTACGAATATTTAGATATAAGAAAAAATAATTACCCTAATTTAACTGAAGTAATTTTAAAATGGAAAGTAAAGTACGATATTCAATTTTATACTAACAGCAATGACAACAAAAAATAGCGTGCCCTAGCGTCACGGACGGCAACGTTCGTGGCGTTTTGCTTGACAAGTGGGGGTGCGAGATTGTATAATATTAGTAGCAAAGATATTTGTGCTATTGCGGTATTCGTACTATTGCGATTTATGCGGTGCGGTTTGCGCTACCGCGAGTGATGCGGTGCGGTTTGCTCTACTGCGGAATATTTGATGCGGTATGTGCGTTTATTGCGGTTATGGAGGTAATGTATTATGGAAGTTATATTTTTGGCGGATGTTAAGGGTTCTGGCAAAAAAGGCGAAATCAAGAATGTGTCCGATGGTTATGCAAAAAACTTTTTGCTGAAGAATGGGCTTGCTAAGGTTGCGGATGCGGGTGCGCGTGGCGACCTCAAAAACAAGAGTGCGTCGGCACAGTTCCACTACGCGCAAGACAAGACGGCTATGCAGGAGTTGGCAAAGAAACTTGAGAATGTTCCTGTTGTTTTGTCGGTCAAGGTTGGCGAGAATGGCAAGTTGTTTGGTTCGATTACTAACAAGGAGATTGCGGCTGAATACAAGAAGTTGGGCTATGACATTGACAGGCGCAAGATTGTTTTGGCGGACTCCATTAAGACGGTGGGTACATTCCCTATTCAAATCAAGTTGTTTGAGGGTGTTGTTTGCAAGACTCAAGTACACGTGCGGGCGGCATAGTGGCAGACGCCACTGGTGCAGATTTGGCGAGTGGCACTATATAAGTTTGGGTACATAGTTAATTTACTATGT
>CALDMJ010000008.1 GCA_937914725.1 uncultured Clostridia bacterium
GGGGGGGGGCGTCTAAAGATTGTCCACAAAAATGTGGAAAACTTGTAGAAAAATCTGGATTAATAAAAAACAATAAAAATGTACATATTACCAAAAATGAAAGTACAAAAGCAACAAAATGTGCAAAAAAGGTTGGTAATATGCAAAATTTTGAAACAAATAATACAAAAGTTAACACGGTGGCGCGCTTGCGTACGCAAAACAAAGGTTTGACAATACTAAGCACTTTGGTATTGCTTTTTGCCGTTGCGACGCTTATGCTTTGCACGCTGGGCGGGTTGTCGGCACGCAAAACGGCGGTCGGGTCGATAACGTTTGACTTCAAGAGTCCGTCGATGAACTTTGATAGCGGGCTTGAGATGTATTATAGCAATCTTGACGCAAATGGAACAATGCTCCGTGCGCCAAAACTGACGTTTGGTGATAGCACGGGTGTAGGTGCGGAAACTATTGCTCCGTACTATATGAGTTTTAGCAGCAATCAAACGGGCGTGAGTGATTATTATGTTAAATTAATATATCAGTTTGATGGGCTTGACGCAAGCAAGGTGCAAAGCATAAATTTAGGAACAACCGCGCTTGCGTTTGGCGCAAAGTATATGAGCGCGCCGACGCTTGTATCGGGTTCTACATACAAGTTTGAGTCAGTATCGGTTGCGGGCGAAAGTAGTGCGACGCACGACAAAATTGCGGCAGGGCAAACATTCGATTTGCTTGGGTTTGTTCGCAACTTGTCAATCACTTTCACGGAAGAAGAATATTCCGCGACCTCACTATCTTTCAGCATAACCGCAATTGTCGACTTGGGCGACAGCTTTGAAAGTTCCCACAAAGGGCAAGCCGTTGTCAAGGGTAAAGTCGGGTATGAAAACTATTTTGTCAAGGAAATCGCCGTTGTCAGCGACAACCTTGTGGGGGCGACATTTCAATTATTTTCGCTTTCTGGTCAAAATCATGCTTTAAGTGAGGACCAAATAACGAAACTTGATACAACAGATTCTAGTGATGCGATATTTACTACTAAGTCAAAGAAAAAATGGAAAATTGTGGTTGAAGAAGTTGATTTCCAAAATACAAGTAACACATTTTACAATGAAACATATACTGGAACAATCTTAGATGATGTGGGCAACGCGTGGACTGCAACGCTAACGACTAGAGATGATACTTATATTTCTATGACATTTGAATCTCAGGCTGAATTGCCTATAGGCGCTGTAAACCTTTCCACTTTGCTCGCTAATGCGGAAGCGGTAGTTCCTAGTGAAACGAACTCAACTTATAGTAGTAGACTTGCTTATGTTAAGTTCAATGTTGGGAGAGATACGAATTTAGAAAAAACAGTAGCAACAACATTAAAATTTTATGCTAACAATGAAATCTGCGCATACCTAACAACGAGCATAAATTGGTGTATTTGGGTTCAAAATCAAGGTGGCATATCGTAATATTTACCTAAGCCCCCTTAGTCATTGACTAAGGGGGCTTTTTTTGGTATAATAAAAATATGGATTTTACATTCAATGGAAGAGTGGAGGCGGAGGACGTCATCAAAAAGTCGCGGTTTATTGCGGTTGGGTTTCCCGTGGAGAGCGAGGCGGACGCGCGCGACAAGATTGCGGCGCTAAAGAAGGAGTTTTACGACGCGCGACACATTGCGTACGCGTACCGCATTGATGACGGGCAAGTGTTCCAAAAATCAAGCGATGACGGCGAGCCGAGCGGAACGGCGGGTAAGCCGATTCTTAATTTTATGATAAAGGAAAACATTATTAACGCGATAATACTGGTGGTTCGGTACTTTGGTGGTATCAAACTTGGTGCGGGCGGGCTGACGCGCGCGTATAGCGGAACGGCGGTTTTGTTGAAGCCGCACCTTGCGCCGCGCCTTGAGGTGGTGCGTTTGACGTGTTCGCTAAGCGATGCCACGCGCGTGCTGAAACTTTTGGACAACGCGGGCGTATCGTATACAAAGTCGTTTGCCGCTGAATGCACCATTATTGCACGCACTGCGGATGTGGACGCTATCCGTTCTTTACTATCTTGCGTCTCGGTGCGATAGCGCACTGCTGTGGTTACTGTTCCTACAAGCAAGTAACTTGTGTGGGCGGAGTGAGTGCGTTATTTCTAAGTACTTTTGTACTCGGTGGCATACGCCACGGGTGCAGATACTGTTTCTACGCGTCGGTTATTTGCGTGGGCGGCGAACGTGAGAGTGTCCTGTATTGTTTAATTTTCGGTAGTGCGATAGCGCACGGCTACACAAGAGGGTATTATTATGGAAATAATTGAATTGAAGATGAAAAAGAGCAAGCGCGAGTTTATTGCGACTACGTATGACGGCGAGAACATCAGTTTGACGCCCGATGCGATTGTAAAGTTCGGCATAGTTGTGGGGGTGGTGGATGATGACGCCCTTGCGGAGGCGGAGTTTGACAGCGCGTGCGCGTTTGCGCTCAGCCGCGCGATGAACTGGCTCACGGCGTCATATCGTTCCGAGAGCGAACTCAGGCGCTATTTGCGCGAGCGCAAGTATTCGCCAAAGGTGGCGGAGTATGTGGTTGGCAAACTCAAGGAATACAATTTTTTGTCCGACGAGAATTTGGCGAAACAGGTGGTTGAGTACGGGCAAAAGAAGATGGGCGTGTACAAGATGCGTCAAAAACTTATGGAAAAGGGTGTTGCGCGAGATGTTATTGACGCGGCGCTTGAAACCTTAGAACCGCAAGACGATGTTTGCTACGCTATGGCGGTCAAAAAGTTGGGGAATATGGAGCGCACGCGCGAAAATATGGCAAAGGTTTACCGATTTTTGGCGGGCAAGGGGTTTGATTTTGACACAATCAAGCGTGCGTTTAACAAACTGAATTACGAGGACGAAGAATGATTGGAATTGACATTGTGGAGATTGAAGATTTTGCTGCGCGCGATTTTAGTCGCATTTTCACGCCGCGTGAGTTAGATTACATTAATCGCGCGACTAATGCTGCGCGCAAGACTGAGGTTATGGCGGGCATATATGCTGCGAAAGAGGCGGTGTTCAAGGCTTTGGGGCTTAGCAGTTTGGGGTTGGAGATTTTGCGCGAAATTGAGATTTTGCACGGTGACAATGGCTCGCCGACGTGTGTGTTTCGAGGCGCATATGTACAACTGTCCATTTCTCACACCCGTCACACTGCCGTTGCTGTGGCAGTGGCGGGATAGCCCGCGGCTGTGGGTACTTTTCCTACGACTAAGTGACTATCGCGGGCGGCGAACGCAAGTGCTTTCTATGATGGTTATCGCTCGGTGGGATAGCCCGCTGCTACAAATGCTGTCTTTACTTCTAAGTAATTTGCGCGGGCGGCGAACGCAAGTGCTTTCTATATAGTTTGGTTCTCGGGTGGCAAACGCCACTGGTGCAGGTACTGGCGGGGATAGCCCCGCTGCTGCAGATACTGTTCCTACAGGCAAGTGACTTGCGTGGACGGCGTGCGTGAGTGTTTCTATGGACGTACGTTCTCGTTGCCAGCGCCACTGGTCGAAATGACAATGGGGGTGGTGGCTTACCATAAAAATGGATGTTCTTTTTATCAGTTGTTTGGTGGCGGGGCGTGTATTTTGGTTGCAATTTGGAGAGAATTGTTATATAATAATATGATAGGTATATGAATGAATAAAGAAAAAGGTAACGGAGCGTTTCAAGAAATGCGTGAACGTGAAAGAGAGATTGAGACATATCAAGAGGCGTGTGAGTGTGATTATGTGAGTTACAACGCAAATTCGGTTGTGGCGAAAAATCGCCGTCGCACGCGCGCGCTTGCTGTTGTTTTGTCGGTTTTGTTTGTACTGATTTCGGGTTTCATTATGCTGTGTATGTTCGCCGAGCGCGTGTACATTTACACGGGTGTTGAGGGGCCGTCGATGCAGCCGACAATCAATGCTAATTCGCCGAACACGAGCGAGCCGTATGACTATGCGTACATCAACACGTATCAAAAGGGTACGTACGGCGACATAATTGTCATCAAGCATATCAACTCGGGCGGCGAGGTTCGCTACGTCATCAAGCGCCTTATTGGTATGGCAGGCGACACGATTACGATTGACAACACTGACGCGACAGTGACAAAAGTTTACCGCAATGGCGAACTTTTGGTCGAGGACTACATCAAGGCGGTTAAGTTCAACGGCATTGGCGGAACAGTGGGGGCGCGCACGGGCGTGACGAGCGTTACTATTCCAGAAAACGGAATCTTTTATATGGGCGACAACCGCAACAACAGTGATGACTGCCGCAACTATGGTTATAACGAAACGCCGTATTGCGAAACGACTGCCAACATTATCGGGCGTGTCGACTATATTGTTCCAAATGGTGTCAAGGACGACGGGAAGGACGTCGAGCGCCTGTTTGCGGGCATTCGCGAAATCTTTAAATCGATTTTTTAGATGAGTAAGGACTACCTTGTTGGATGCTGGCGCGGTTAACGCATTGTAGTAACCCGCTATATTATGGGTTGTTCAGTTAAATGACCGCGCTAGCGAAATAAAAATCAAGTCCTTATAACAATAAAATACAAAGGTGATGTGTTATGAAAAAGGTTAAAGCACAAATCAAGAGTAATACGAGAGTCAAAAGTATGCTTGACTTTTCGGATGATGAAGAAAATGTAAATAGTGACGTTATTGCAAAAAATGACGACATTCCCGCACAAAACGACGCGAATATTGTCGAAAATGGAAGTATACCTGCACAAAATGACAACGTCAAAGGAAATGGCGTTGTGGCGCAAAGTAATGGCGTTGTGGTGCTCAACCGCAAGCGCGGCGATGTTGTTGTTTCGGGACCGGCTGAGGATGAGACGGATGAGCGCGTCAGTGCGGAAGCGGATGTTCCAAAATCGTGCCACATTGTTGAAGTTGAGAGCAAGACATATGGTGACGCGGACGCCGACGTGGACGGACAAGCGGTGCGCGGGAAGAGGACGTTCAAGGACTATATGAAGAGCGCGGGCACGACGATCGCGCAGGGCTGGGATACATTCATCAACAAAAAGGGCGCGGTTAGATTTTTGGCAATCATTGCCGTTTTCATTATACTGACGATTGCGCTTGTCATTTATTCGGCGTCGCAGCGCACGAACTTTAAGGACATTATAAATGGCACGTGTTACGCGTTTGTTTACGACGCGGGTGAAATTACGGGCGCTGGGAGTTATAACAAGGTCAAGATTGACACGCTAACAAAGAATACGCCTAGCGAAAAGATGTGCAAGAATTATAGCACGCTTGAACTTATCGGCAAAAACAAGAAAAAGTCAATCAATATTGAAACCATTAGTTTCGGGCTATACACTGGCAGCGCGGATGTGACTATCGTCATCGACCTAGCAATATATGTTGGCGAAGAAAAGATTTGGGCGCTTGACGCACCGAAATCGGTGGACGCAAAGCAGCGCATTGGTAATGGGGTCGAATTTAAAATCGGGCAGAGTTTCGATTTCCGCGGCGCAACAAGCATCCGTATGACTTTTGCGTGCTATGACACGACTGCTTTTGGCAAGTTTGGCACAGATGCTGACCGCATCAATCCGCAATTCGCCATTTATAAACTTGCCTACACTGCCTAGCGGAGATAGCCCCGCGGCTGCAGGTACTGTCTCTACGCGTAAGCATTTTGTTTGGACGACGTGGCTTTAGCCTTTCTATTTCCTCTTGCACGCGACGGGGATAGCCCCGCGGCTGCAGGTACTGTCTCTACGCGTAAGCATTTTGTTTGGACGA
>CALDMJ010000009.1 GCA_937914725.1 uncultured Clostridia bacterium
CGTTAATTGTGAGTTAATAGTTTTGAACGAATTTCTATGGCAATAAAAATGTTTTATAATGCGTTTTATAATGTTTATCACTTTAATCTTTTAAATTTTCCGAATTAAATTCCGATTTTATCCGCAACGGAATTTACTTTGGGAATTATTTTTTTTAAATTTATTAAAATAAAACCATATGTAGCATCAAAATATTTTGTTTTAGAAAATATTTTTGATATAATATTATGTATGGCAAAAAATATTAGTAAATCTTATGTAGAACAGCGCGATGAAAAAAACACCATAAAATTGCGTCAAATGCGTGATAACTTGCCCGCTTTTTGTTCTGAATTTTTTATAGGAATCGAAAATAAAACAAGTCCTTTGACTCGTCTTGCTTATGCGCAGGACCTTATCATTTTTTTTACGTATCTACATAATGAGTTGCCCGAATTCGCTGAAATTGAGATTCCCCTACTCACTTTAGCCGACTTAGACAGGGTTACCGCAACAAATTTAGAGTCATTTCTTGATTATTTGAATTATTACGTAATCGATGGTAAGTCTTACAAAAATAATGATAAAGCCAAGGCACGTAAACTTGCAACTGTTCGCAGTTTGTTGAGGTATTTTTATAAAAAAGATAAGATATCGCAGAATGTTGCTGACAAAGTCGAAATGCCTAAAATTTACACCAAAAACATCATTCGTTTGAACTCAAATGAAGTTGAAAAGTTGCTTGAAGTTGCTGATAATGGCGAAAATGCTGTTTCCTTGCAGCAAAAAAACTATTTGAGACATACGCGCTTGCGTGATGTCGCGATTTTGACATTGTTTTTGGGTACAGGAATACGTATTAGTGAGTTAGTGGGCATCAACATTAAAGACATTAACTTTAAAAACAATTCATTCTCAATAACACGTAAAGGTGGAAACCAATATATTTTATATTTTTCCAATGAGGTTGCCACTGCCCTACTTGATTACAAAAAACTGCGTGAAAAAATCAAACCTATCGATGAAAAAGATTCGGACGCTTTTTTCTTGTCACTGCAAAATAGACGTATAACAACACGCGCAGTGCAAAATTTGGTGAAAAAATACGCAAAAATTGCTTCTCCACTAAAAAAAATAAGTCCCCACAAACTTAGAAGCACATATGGTACAAATCTATACGAACAAACACACGATATTTATATTGTTGCAGATGTTTTGGGACATAAAGACGTCAATACGACGAAAAAACACTATGCAGCAATTAGTGAAGATATACGAAAAAATGCTTCAACAAAAATAAAATTACGCAATAAAAAAGAAGAATAATTAGAAATATAGAAAATTTGTTTGACATTTTTATAGATTTGTGATATAATCAATCAACAAAAGAAAAAAGGAGTTTTTTATGGCAAAAAACAATTACAAATTAAGAGAAATTTTGGAATTCATTGCGGATTACTCAAAAAATAATGCATATCCGCCAAGTATTCGCGAAATTCAAGACCAATTTGGATTTAGGTCAACCTCAACAGTTTCTTATTATTTGAAAAAGTTGGAAGCAAATGGCGATTTGGTCAACAAAGGTCGTAAAAATAGAGCATTGTCAATTTCTGATAAATATTTAGATGCAAATCCTATGTACAAGCCAAAGTTTTTAAATACCGACTTTTCAGTCGTTCCCCTTGTTGGTAATGTTACCGCAGGACAACCAATTTTGGCTGAAGAAAATTATGAAGATTCATTTTATATTCCGACAAATATGTTTCACGGTGATAATCTATTTATGCTCACAGTTATTGGCGAAAGTATGATTGACGCAGGCATATATGACGGTGATAAAATTATTGTTAGACAGCAAAATACTGCTGAAAATGGAGAAATTGTTGTTGCTCTAATTGAAAATTCTGCGACTGTGAAAACATACTATAAAGAAGACGGCAGGATTCGTTTGCAACCGCAAAATCCTACTATGTCAGCAATGTATTTTGATAATATCACAATTCTTGGCAAAGTTATTGGCTTAATTCGTCAATTTTAAAAAAACTTTATTTAAGTTTAACCCATTTATTTGGTTATTACTTAAATAAAGTTCTTTCTTTATTCATTGTTCGCTGGCTGCCCTATTGGTGTATTTGTCGTGCTATTTTTGAGATATTTTTGATATTTGCGAAGTATTGAAATCAAAATATTTTTATAATCTTCAGGCATCTCATTGAAGCGCCATTCTATATTTTTTGTATAGCGCTTATACCACGTAATTTGTCTTTTGGCATAATTTCTACTATGTTGCTTTATTTTTTCAACACACTCTGCTAGTGCTGAAATTTTATCAAAATACGGATATAATTCTTTATAGCCAATAGCGCTAGAAACTTGCAGTTTGCAATTGTTTTGTTTTTCATAATCATATAGCATTTGCGCTTCTTGGATTAACCCATTTTTAAGCATTTCATCGACACGTTTGTTGATAATACTATACAAATTAGATCTTTCTTTTGATAAAAATATGATCTGATAGTCGAAAACTGAATTTTCAAAATTGTGCAACTCACAATTGTTTTGTACATTAGCTTCTGTGTTGTTTATGATTTCTAGTGCGCGTATTATTCGTTTTCTATTGTTTGGATGCAAATCTTTTGCTAAAGCAGGTTTTTTTGAAATAATTTCGTCAATTAGTTTTTGTCCACCAAGTGAGTCATATAAAGAATTGTATTTTTCTCTTAATTGAGTGTTCTTTTGGCAGTTTTGAAACTCGTACGGGAACAGCAAACTTTCGATATAAAGCCCCGTCCCCCCTACCAGTATAGGCAACTTCCCTTTGTTTGTGATTTCGTTAATATGATTTAAAGTAGTTTTTTTAAATTCAGCCACACTGTATTCGTCATAGAAATTTACAATATCAATATTTTTATGTGGGAAAAGAGTTTGTTCTTCCTTTGATATTTTTGCTGTTCCAATGTCGCAATTCTTGTAAATTTGCATAGAATCAGCGGAAATTAATTCACAATTCAATAGTTTGTAGCAGTCTATAGCGAGTTTTGTTTTCCCAACGCCTGTTGGTCCTGCAATTATCAACAATTTCGGTTTTACAGCACTCGCTTGAACCATTTTTCAACATCCTTTCTATCAATTTTTATTGCAATTGGTCTGCCATGCGGACAAAATAATTCGGTTTTGTTTTCAATAACAGCATCAACCAAGTAGCAAATCTCAGATTCGCTCATATCGTTTCCTGCTTTAATTGCCGCTTTGCACGCCCTTTGCATTAGGTATTCATTAAACTTCAAGCTTTCCTTGACTTTTACTTCTTTACCATATTGTCTTAAAATGTCGTCAAAAAATGTTTTACAATCAAAGTTGCCCCCCAAAAGCAACGGCACTGCTGATATTTTATATGCCTTATCGCCAAATTCTTCTATGTCAAACCCGAGGTCGAGGAATTGTTGCAAATTTTGCTCAATAAAATTCTTTTCTTGATAGTTTAATTCCAAAATGTATGGGATTAATAAAGGTTGCAACGCGCGGTCTTTGTTTCCGTAATAAGTTTGGAGTCTATCGTATATAACACGCTCGTGCGCTGCGTGTTGGTCAATCAGAATGGCTGATTCCTCGTGTTCAACAAATAGGAATGTATTGAAAAGTTTACCCACAACTTTGTATCCGTTTTTTAATAAAGCTGTAGTATTTTCTTTTTTAGTAGATTGCTCTTGTTGTGCAATCATATCTTCAACAGTTGGTGTTCCATCTGTCTTTTTAAACATCAAATCGCCATTCAAGTCGCCGAGTCCCAGCCCGGTCATATTGATTGATCTAATAATTTCATTCGGGTCAAACATATCTTCGTAGATTTTTATTTCTTTGACATCTACAACTTTGTCGTTTTTATCATAAATATTAATTTTATCAATAGTATATGCCCCTTGTTCGTCCGTAAAAACTTGCTTTCCATTGATAAGTCGTGGCGTACTGGGAGTTTCTCCTACTTGTTGTGATTCAGTAGCCGCTGTTTGAGTTGTATTAATAACTGAAGCGCTATTTTCTTGCATTGTGCTGCGTATTGTATTTTTAAAACTTTCAAAATTGCCTTGCGGCTCTGATTCAGGCGATGTGTCGACAACGGATTTCACTTGATTAATAATCGCCGAAACATCAATATCTAGATTTGAAGGCTGCGGTGAAATAGTGTTTGATACAGCCTCAAAATTGTTGCTGTTGCTATAATTTTGTGATTGAGGATTTTGTGGTCGAGTATTTGTATTAAAGATATCATCATACTTTTTGAAAGCATCCTGCTGTTCGCCTTGAACAAGCGGTTCAAATGACTTTTCAAGTTTGTTTAAAGAGTTAATCGGCTTGTCAATCATATCCATAGTAAACAAGTCTTGATTTGACAAAATTGTGCCAGAAACAGTACGATAAACAAATGAAAAGATTTCACCATTATCTTCAAATCGTATTTCCATTTTTGTGGGGTGGACATTTACGTCAACACGTTCTGGGTTAATGTCCAAAAACATAATGAAGAACGGGAACTGCCCTTTCATCAAATGTGTTTCAAAACCTTTGTTTACCGCAACTGAAATATTTGAGTTTTGAACAAATCTTTTGTTTACCACAAGTGTTTGATATGTTCGATTTGCCTTTGTAAAACTCGGTTTTCCTATATATCCATACAAATGCATATCATTGCGCTTTTCATCAAATTTAAGCAAATTTTGCAACGTACTAATGCCGTAAATTGAAAAGATTGCGTCCTCAAGATTTTTGCCAGTCGAATAATAAATTTGTTTTCCGTCCGCGATGTATCGAATTGAAACGTTTGGATTTGACAAAATAAGTCTTTGCACAATAGTCGTTATTTCGTGTTCTTCTTGCTTTGGCTTTTTTAAGAACTTTTTGCGCGCAGGAACATTAAAAAACAAATTATTGACCGAAATTTTTGTCCCTGTTGGTGCGGAACATCTCTCACAACTCAAAACATTGCCCGCATTTAAAACAATTCTTGTGGCAAGTTCGTCGTCCATCGTTTTTGTAAGCATTTCGACTTCGGAAACCGATGCAATGGATGCAAGCGCCTCCCCGCGAAAACCAAGTGTCAAAATTGAGTTCAAGTCATCGGCGGAAGAAATTTTGCTTGTGGCGTGCGGTAAAAACGCGTTTTTTACGCTGTCATACTCGATGCCACAACCATCATCAATGACGGTCATATTTTCAATGCCCCCCTCTTTTATGTCAATGATAATGTTTTTTGCGCCTGCATCAATGCAGTTTTCGGTAAGTTCCTTAATTACGGACGCGGGGCGTTCGACAACTTCACCTGCCGAAATCTTATTGTAAATAGAAGAATCTAGTACATTAATTTTAGCCATTATTTATCCCCTTTCGTTGATAGAATTTCTTTCATAGTATTAATTGTCGTTAATGCTTCAAGTGGCGTAATTGAATCGACGTTTATTTTTTTGATGAAGTTTGCCAATTTTTGTAATTCACCATTGTTTTCAACTTTAGGCGCCTCAATTTGTGATTGAGAAGTGCTATGTTTATGAGTTATTTCGTTGTTGTGCAAGTCATCCAAAATTTCGCGGGCTCTTTTGATTACTTTGTCGGGTAGTCCTGCCATTCCAGCTACCTCTATACCAAAGCTTTTGTTTGCTCCACCGCGAACAATTTTTCTAAGGAAAATAACTTCATTGTTAAATTCTTTGACAGAAATTTGATAGTTTTTTACCCCTGGCAATTCTCCCTCAAGTTCCGTAAGTTCGTGGTAGTGAGTTGCAAACAAAACCTTTGCTTTTGTATTATTCGCGAGATATTCAACAACTGCCCAAGCAATGCTCAAGCCGTCATATGTGCTTGTTCCTCGTCCTACCTCATCCAAAATTACAAGGCTCTTGTCCGTAACATTTGACAAAATATTACTGACTTCAAGCATTTCGACCATAAATGTACTTTGTCCAAAAGCGAGGTCATCACTTGCACCAATGCGCGTGAAAATGCGGTCAGTGAGTGCGATATTTGCCGCCTTTGCGGGTACAAACGAACCAATGTGTGCCATTAAAACAATTAAAGCAACTTGTCGCATATAAGTGCTTTTACCAGCCATATTGGGCCCCGTAATAACAATAATTCGGTTATCTTTATCATCCAATTGCGTATCATTAGGCACGAATCTATCGCCTTTCAAGGTTTGTTCCACTACGCAATGGCGTCCATCAACGATGTTAATATTTTTAATGCTTGAATTTATAACTGGCTTGCAAAAGTCATTTTCGAGTGCGACAAGAGAAAGTGAAAGCAATGAGTCAATCATCGCAAGGACTTTCGCTGTACTTAGCAGTGCTGGAATATTGTTTATTAATCTTTGTCTAATTTCTTTAAAGATTCCTTGTTCTACTTGAAGCAATGTTTCCTCCGCCGACAAGATTTCTTCTTCAAGTAATTTAAGCTCATCTGTTACATATCTTTCGCAATTTGCTA
>CALDMJ010000010.1 GCA_937914725.1 uncultured Clostridia bacterium
AATTTACTATGCCCGTTATTGAATATTATCAAAAACTTGGCATTGTGAAATTTGGGGACTCCCAAAAAGACATATATAGACAACTTGACGTAATAATAAACAAAATGTGTTAATGGATAAAACAATGAATATTCTATTGATTGGTGCGCCTGGAAGTGGCAAAGGGACATTATCCCAAAAACTTACCGAAAAATTTGGTTTTCAGCATCTTTCTACTGGTGACTTGTTTCGTGCAGAAATTGCAAGAGGAACGGAGCGCGGAAAGATTATCGACGCGGCAATTAGCAAGGGATTCCTTGCGCCGAGTGATATTCTTTTGGAAGTAATGAAAGACCAATTGTCGCAAGAACGTTATCAAGATAACGTGTTGCTTGATGGTTTCGGTAAAACACTTGAAGAAGCGATTGAACTTGACAGTTTCTATAATATTGATAAAGTCATCTACCTTGATGTTGACTATGAGAATTTGCTCGGTCGCATTTTGAGAAGAAGAATTTGTCCAGATTGTGGAAATGTTACAACCGTCGATGCTTCAGGCGAAATTTGTGGCAAATGTGGTTCAAAATTGGTTATTAGAAGTGACGATAAAGAAGATGTTTTTGCAAATAGATTTAAAGTGTTCACTGAAAAAACGCTCCCAATAGTTGACTACTTTGACAACAAAGGTGTGTTGACTAGAATCGACGCAAACGAAGGCATAGACGAAAACTTTGCAAAGGTTTGTAGAGCAATTTATAGAGATAAAACCCAAGAAATTGAGCGATAACTCTTGAAAAAGTTTATTCAATGTGTTATAATATAAAGAAGGGTAGGATGGAAATTCATATTAAAACGCCTAGCGAAATAGAACATATGAGAGTGGCGTGTAAAATTACTGGTGACACACTAAAAGTGGTTGAGGAAAAAATCCGTGCGGGAATGACAACAAAAATGATCGACGACATTGTTCGTGACTATATCCATTCATGCAACGCAAAATGCTCATTCAAGCATTATCAAGGGTATCCTGCAAACGCGTGTGTGTCAATTAATGAAGAAATTGTACACGGAATACCTAGCGCAAGCCGCCGCATTGAAGAAGGCGATATTGTGTCGGTAGACGTTGGTGCGTATATAAAGGGTTTCCACGGCGATGCTGCAAGAACTTTCTGTATAGGTCAAGTTAGTGAGGAAAAGAAAAGGCTTGTCCGTGTTACTGAGGAGAGCTTCTTTGAGGGTATCAAAGATATCAAAGCAGGCAGCTTTGTCGGCGACATATCTTGCAAGGTGCAAGCGCACGCTGAATCAAACGGGTATAGCGTAGTTCGTATGCTTGAAGGGCATGGCGTTGGTCGAAATTTGCACGAACCGCCTTCTGTTCCTAATTACGGCAGAGCTGGGACAGGTGCAAAACTCTATGCTGGTATGACTATCGCTATTGAACCAATGATTAATATGGGCAAGAAAGAAATTGTTATGCTCGACGATGATTGGACAATAGTCACAAAAGATGGTTTGCCTGCATCTCATTATGAGAATACGAT
>CALDMJ010000011.1 GCA_937914725.1 uncultured Clostridia bacterium
GTTTTGCTGTCCCACCTGCACTGTCGCCCTCGACAAGATATATCTCACAATTTTTCGGGTCACGGTCGGTACAGTCAGACAATTTGCCCGGAAGTGTTGTGTGTTCCAAAATGCTCTTTCGGCGTGTTAGGTCGCGGGCATTACGCGCAGCGTCACGCGCTTTTTGCGCGGTTATGCAACGCATAACAAGTTCTCGTGCGATTGCTGGATTTTCTTCTAAAAATGCGCCAAACCCTTCTGCCATCACCTTTTCGACATAGCCACGCATTTCGGAATTGCCAAGTTTCGTTTTCGTTTGCCCTTCAAATTGCGGATTTGTGAGTTTTACGCTAATAACTGCTGTCAATCCCTCGCGAACGTCGTCACCTGATAGTTTTTCACTATCTTTTATAATTTTGTTTGCGACGGCATAGTCGTTGATTATCTTTGTCAAACTATTTTTGAAGCCTTGCAAGTGTGTTCCGCCCTCGACGGTGTTGATGTTGTTTGCATATGAATGGATTGCCTCGTTGTAGGTGTCGGTGTATTGCATACAAATTTCAACTTCATAATTGCTTGCAACTTTTTGCAAATACAAAACGTCTTGAAATAATGTTTCCTTGTCCTTTACAAGCTGTGCGACAAATTCTTTGATACCGCCCGCAAAGCAGTAGGTTACGTTTTGATTTGAACGTTCGTCAATAAGTTCAATTGTCAAGCCTTTGTTCAAGAATGCAATTTCTCTAAAACGATTTTTCAAAGTATCGTAATTAAAGTCGATTGTTTCAAATATTTCGGCATCTGGAAAGAAACTAATTTGCGTACCGCGGTCGTCAGTGTCTCCAACAACTGCAAGTGGTGCAAGCGGAGTGCCTTTGCGATACTCTTGAAAATAATGTTTTCCATTCTGGAAAATATCCGCTTTGAGCCAAACCGAAAGCGCATTTACAACCGAAAGCCCGACGCCATGCAAGCCGCCCGAAATTTTGTAACCATTTCCGCCGAATTTACCACCCGCGTGCAATTTAGTCAAAACGACTTCGACTGCCGATTTATGCTCCGTTTTGTGCATACCTGTTGGGATACCACGTCCGTTATCGCGAACGCTCACTGACCCGTCGGCGTGAATTGTGACTTGCACTTTGTCGCAATAGCCTGCAAGCGCTTCGTCAATAGAGTTGTCGACAATTTCAATAATCAAGTGGTGAAGCCCGCGCTCATCTGTCGAGCCAATGTACATACCCGGACGTTTGCGCACTGGGTCAAGCCCTTCAAGCACTTGTATATCACTTTCATCGTACTTTGTCGAATGTTTGAGTTCGCGTTCAAGTTCGTCAACATTTTCTTGCTTATTTTCTTCGTTCATAATAGCACTCCTTTTGCCTTTGCGCCCCTATTTTTATAGCGAATTTTATGCCAAAAATATTCGCAAAATATGCTTTAAATAACTGAGTATATTATATCACATTTACTCAATTTTTACAAGCATTTTGCCGCATTTTTACCCCACAAAAAGTGGTACTTTTTGTACTTTTATCATATTGTAAAAACTTAATTAATATACATTAGAAAGAGGAAATATTATGGAAAATATAAACGAACAAAACGAAAATCTCAGCGCCCATAAAATTGAGATTCACGCGAGAAATCGCACGCTTATTTCTGGCATTACAAATGTCGAGAGTGCAACCGAAACGGGCGCGGTTTTATATATCGGAAAATTGATTTTAATTCTTGAAGGCGAGGGTTTGAAGATCCAAAAAATTGATGTCGCAACTGGCGATGTCGAAATTTTAGGAACAATTAAAAGCCTAAAATATAGTGACACGAAAAAGAAAGGCGGTTTTCTCAAAAAACTTGTCAAATAGAGGAGAAATTTATGCTTTTTGAGACATACAGTCAGTTCAATGTGTTTTTGGCATTCATTTGGCTAGGAGTTGGCGTTGCACTCACATATGACCTTTTTCATTTTGGCAAACATTTTCAAAAAGTTTGCTTTGATTTTGTTTTTTGCCTATTTGGCGGAATATTGTTTATTTACTTTATGCACCATTACAATTTAGGACAATTCCGTCTATTTTTGTTCATTGGGCTTGTTGTGGGTATTTTGATTGAAAAAATATTTTTTTCTAAAACGCTTGAAAGTTTTAGAAAATTATTATATAATTATTTTGTAAACATTACTACTAAAGCCCAAAATAAATATATAAAAAATTTATCCGCTACTGTTAAACGGTCAAAACATACAAAAAAGAAACATTTTAACATCAAACAGCTCACAAAAAAGCAAAACCAAACAAACAAAAAGCAAATTAACTTTGTAAACTAAAAATGAAAGGAGAAAAGCTATGAATGAACAAAAACTACGTATGCTTATCAATGTCGGAACTGTCGTTGCAACACTTGTTCTCGTCGCTCTGATTATCGGTCTAATTTTTCAATTTGTCAATCGTGGCATACTGCAATCAAATCAAAACAAACTGCAAGCCGAGCTTGATAATCTTAATAAACAAGTTGAATACTACGAAAACCAAAACAATTACATCAGCGAAAACATTGAGGACTACGCACGTGAAAATTACGGCTATGGTAAAAATGGCGAAAAAAAGTACACATATGAATAATAAAAAATACAGCATAACTGCAAAAAAAAACGCAAGGATGTTGTTTTTTTATGTAATTATAATATCAATTTAAGTAGTTACAATATAAAGTATTCATAAAATAAAAAATATTATTTAATATTGTTTAATTATCTTGTATTTATTTTTAAAATACGCTATAATAATCTTGTAAATGTAGATGTTCTGCATAAAAGGAGGCAAAAATGAACATAGGCGAATACTGGTGGCTTATTGCTGGTATTGCAATTATAATTGTTCTCGCCGTTATTCTAGTTGTCTTGCTTGTACAAACGAAAAAAGACAAAGAAAAGTTGAAAGAAACTGATGACGATGTCGAGCAAGATATTGTAGAAGAAACTGACGAGCAAAATATTAAGGACGCAACCACTGAGCTACCAAAACAAAACAAAAATGCAACAAAAAAATCTAAACAAAACAAAAAGGTTGAAGAAAAACCTCAAGTTGAGGAAAATCAAGAAGAGCAACCCATTGTAGAAACTGATCAACCTGAAGCAATTGAAGCGGATGAGCAACCTGCTGTAGAAGAAAAGCCAAAAGCAAAGAAAACTACAAAAAAGACTACTAAGGCTGAAGCGGACAAAGGCACTGAGACTACTGAAAAACCGAAAAAGACTACAAAAAAAACAACTGCTAAAGCGGAAACTACCGAAAAACGAACGGAAGAAAAACCTGCTAAAACCACTGCAAAGAAAACTATCAATAAAACTA
This sequence comes from uncultured Clostridia bacterium, assembly GCA_937914725.1. GTDB lineage: Bacteria > Bacillota > Clostridia > Christensenellales > UBA1242 > CAKVOD01. The sequence continues at coordinate 3,333 of CALDMJ010000011.1, forward strand.
CTACAGTAGAAGAAGCAGCGGGAAAAGAAGAAACCACCAAAACGACTGAAGAAAAGAAAACTGAGGATACATACAGTGTTTCGTTTGACAAAGCAGCACAAAACTGGGTTGTCAAAAAAGCAGGCGCTACGCGCGCGACAAAGCGTTGCGAAACTAAAGAAGAAGCAATGAAAGTTGCAAGAGAACTTGCAAAAGTACACGACGCAAAACTTTCCGTTCACAAAAAAGACGGCAAATTCCAAAAGAAAAGCAGTTATTGATTATATAACAAAAGCGCAAGGAACTACGCATCCCCTGCGCTTTTTATTCGCTTTATTAATTTGCACATAATAGCACTTAAACTATTAAGTCGAAAAATGCAAATATTGCGAAAATGTAATAGATGTCACAAAACAACAAAAAACGCTGGATTAAGTTCAGCGTTTTTTGTTTATGTTAGTTTTCTTCAGTTGCAGTTGTTTCGTTGAGATTGTACTTGTTGCTTTCGTCAGCAGTTAAATTATCATACATTTGCGCTTTTATGCTATCGTTCTTTTGAACGGCAATTCTACGATACTGCTTGAGTCCCGTCCCTGCAGGGATAAGTTTCCCGACGATGACATTTTCTTCAAGCCCGACAAGTGGGTCAATCTTTCCGCAAACTGCGGCTGCAGTCAATGCATTTGAAGTGCTTTCAAATGCTGCTGCTGCTAGGAATGAACTATTTTCCAAGGATGCTTTTCTAATACCAAGCAAGATTCTTTTTGCGCTAGCTGGCTCGCCGTCTTTTTCAAGAACGCGTTTATTCTCCTCATCAAGCGCAGTAATGTCGACTGTTTGTCCCGGAAGGAAGTTTGTATCCCCTTGGTTTTCAATCATAACTTTTCTGAGCATCTGACGAACAATGATTTCAACGTGTTTCGCGTTGATAGCAACACCTTGTTGTCTATAGATTTGCAATACTTCTTTGATAAGGTATTCTTGAACACCTTTCACGCCGCGGATTCTCAAGACGTCATTTGGATACAACGAACCTTCAGTCAATGGAGCACCCGCTTCGACACTATCGCCATCGGCAACCTTCAAGCGTTTACCATATGGCAACAAGTAGGACTCCTGCTCTCCGTCCTTGCTTGTGATAGTGATTTCTTGACGTTTATCAATGTCTTTAATGGATACTTTACCTGCAATATCTGAAATAGTAGCGACACCTTTTGGTCTGCGCGCTTCAAAGATTTCTTCGACACGTGGCAAACCACTTGTAATATCGGCAGCGACTGCGACACCACCACTATGGAAGTTCTTCATAGTCAACTGTGTACCCGGTTCACCGATAGATTGAGCCGCGATAACACCGACAGCCTCACCGATGTTGACGACATCAGTACCCGCCATATTTCTACCATAACACTTAGCGCAAACGCCGTGTTTGCTGCAGCAAGTAAGGCAAGTTCTAATTTCAACTTCTTTGACGCCCGAATCTTCGACGCGTTTTGCTTGTTCTGGCGTAACCATAGTGTCAGCCTTGACAATGACTTCTTTAGTTTTAGGGTCAACAATATCTTTAACAGTATATCTACCAACAATGCGGCTTTCAAGAGTTTCGACAACAGCGTCGTCGCCCCAAAGTTCTTTAACAACAACGCCGCGTGGCTTTTCACCGTTTGACGCAAAGCAATCCATTTCGGAAACAACAACGTCTTGCGCAACGACAACCAAACGACGAGTCAAATAACCTGAGTCAGCCGTTTTGAGCGCTGTATCGACGACACCTTTACGAGCACCACGTGCTGACATAAAGTACTCGATTGTCGACATACCTTCACGGAAGTTTGACTTGATTGGGATATCAACCTTTTCACCCGAAGTGTTTGACATAATACCACGCATACCACACATTTGGTTGATTTGCTCAGCCTTTGCACGCGCTTTAGAATCTGCCAAAATCTTTAAGCTGTTAAATTCGTCAAGGTTGTTAAGCACAATTTTCTTCAATTTTTCGGTTGTGGCATTCCAAAGTTCAATGTTCTTTTGCGCCTTTTCAGCGTGTGTAACAAAACCACGACGATAAAGTTTTTCATTTTCCAAAACTGCTTTTTGCGTTTCTTCCAAAAGTTCTTTCTTTTCTTTAGGAATAACCATATCAAATACACTGATTGAAATTGAAGCAACTGTGCTGTATTTAAACCCGCACGCTTTAATTTTGTCAAGTGTTTTAATTGTTTCAGTTTGTCCGACTTTTTGGAATGCAGCAGCAATGATGCTACCGAGCAATTTCTTTTCAACTGTTTCGTTGACTTCATAGTTAAGCACGTTTTCGCGCTTTGTTCTATCAACAAGTCCAAGACATTGAGGAATACATCTATTGAAGATAATTCTACCAACAGTTGTCTTTACTCTGCCGCGCACGGTTTCGCCTTCAAATTCGGCTGTGCGCATAACATAGATTGGCGCTTGAAGTTCGACAATATTGAGGGCATACGCCATAAGCGCTTCTTCCTCGCTACCAAACATCATACCTTCGCCCATCGCGTTTTTCTTTTCAACCGTGATGTAGTATACACCAAGGACGATATCTTGTTCAGGCGACATAACTGGCGAGCCGTCGGAAGGTTTCAAGACATTGTTTGCTGAAAGCATCAAAATTCTTGCTTCCGTTCTTGCCTCAATTGAAAGCGGAACGTGGATAGCCATTTGGTCACCGTCGAAGTCCGCGTTAAACCCGATACAAACGAGTGGGTGCAACTTCATTGCTCTGCCGTCAACAAGGACTGGCTCAAATGCTTGAATACCAAGCCTATGAAGTGTTGGTGCACGGTTCATAAGAACAGGGTGGTCTTTGATTACGTCCTCAAGGACATCCCAAACGACTGGCTTTTCTCTTTCAATCAAGCGTCTAGCACTCTTGAGATTTTGCGCCTCATTGAGTTCGACAAGTTTTTTCATAATGAATGGCTTGAAAAGTTCAAGTGCCATTTCACGTGGCAAGCCCATTTGATACAATTTGAGTTCTGGCCCTACAACGATAACCGAACGTCCTGAGTAGTCGACACGCTTACCGAGCAAGTTTTGACGGAAACGTCCATACTTACCTTTGAGCATACTAGCCAAAGATTTGAGTTCTCTTTGTTTAGCGCCGCCCGTAACAGGCTTCCCGCGCTTACCATTATCAATTAAACTATCAACTGCTTCTTGGAGCATACGTTTTTCGTTTCTAATAATAACTTCAGGCGCACCGAGTTCCATAAGTTTTTTCAAACGGTTGTTTCTGTTAATGACGCGTCTATACAAGTCGTTCAAGTCACTTGTAGCGTAGCGTCCGCCATCCAAAACGACCATAGGGCGGAGTTCTGGCGGCAAAACTGGCAAGCAGTCAAGAATCATCCAACTTGGCTTGCTGCCTGTTTTCAAGAAACTTTGAACAATATCGAGTTTCTTTACTGCTTTAATGCGTTTTTGACCTTTTGCAGTCTTTAGCAGTTCTGTCAATTCGTCAAGTTCCTTCTTGAGGTCAAGTCTGTCAAGCAATTCTTTAATTGCCTCAGCGCCCATACCGACTCTAAATGAACCCGCACCAAGTT
>CALDMJ010000012.1 GCA_937914725.1 uncultured Clostridia bacterium
GTAGTCGAGAAAGCATTTCCGCTTACAGTTTGTTCCATTTGATTTGCTGTAAAAGTTCCTAAACTTGTATTGCTATTTCCAAAATCTACATACAATAACTTACCGCCCGCAGTGTCAATAGCACTTATTTTTGTATACAAATCACCCAACGAAGTAAATGCTTGTGATGAAACATTTGCATTTATTGTATTATTGCTAATTGTGATATTGCTACCCGCAGTCAATTTGGCTTGCACTTCATCAGTGTCAACCGAAATCGTATCACTCGTGATGTCAATACCATTTCCCGCAGTCAACTCCTTTTGCATATTGCTACCACCCAAAGCCCAAGCCCCAGTTGTTGCGTTTACACTAATATAACTTGTCGCGTAGTTCAAACTATTTTCGTATATCAAAGTTGTAGATTTTTGTTTTAGTTTGAATATTTGCGTTCCTTGTAAAATAATGTAGTTCTCGTTGCTTGCGTTCAATTTTGCAAGGTCGGTCGCACCAATTGTTCCACTGCTTCCAGTCAATGACACACTCACAATTACATCTTGTTTGCTTGTAAGGTCAATTTCGGTTGTTCCTATGATTTCCCACGCATTGTCAATGTAAATGTATTCTTTGTATATGTTGCCCGTTTGCGGTGAAGTAATTGGCACTAAATAGATTTTGTTTGCTTCCCCAACTGCTGGCAAAGTTGTAACTTTTACGAAGCCCACAACTTCTCTTGCGCTTACATAGTCGTAAACTGCCTTTGCACCCGCAACTTCCGCATTTGTTGATGTGCTAGAGATTGTGCTTGATATACTTGTCTTCAAAACATAGTCATCTTGTTGTCCTTGCAGTGTTTCCACATCATCTTGCAAATCTTCAACATCTGCTTGTATGTCCGCTATGTCACCCTCAATGTTTGTGATGTCCGTTTGTATTTGTGTCAATGCGTTCAATACTTGCGTATATGTTGAGCCACTAGAAGTCGTAACTGGTGGCACACCTTTTTCTATCTCAAAACTACCACTGCCACTCGCAATTGTTGATGTCCCCGTGCTTGCCTTGATTTGAAAGTATGCAGTCCCGTAATATTGCGTAACCGCACTTGTAAGGTCAATACTCCAAGCATTAAAGCCAATGGTTGTCGGTATGTTTGTCGCAAGTGTCATAACTTGTGCTTCCGTATATGTCCCACTTTGTGGCAACTTGTATGTTACAGAAAGTGTGCAAGTTCTTGCAAGCGGTGATACAACTATCAATTGGTTCGCCTTATCACTGCCTTGATAAACTCTCTCTGGCACGGTCGTGACCAAAGTGCCATTTGCACTCATTGTAATAATCATATTTTGCTCCTTTTAATTGTCAAATTTTCTTATAGGGTAAAATTTCGGCATAGTAATTGTTTGTCCACTTGTAATCGTAACATTACGC
>CALDMJ010000013.1 GCA_937914725.1 uncultured Clostridia bacterium
AGTGTTTTTGTCAAACTAATTTTAACATAGGTAGAACTTTATGTCTACTTTTTTTTATATATTTTTTTTATCCACCCCAACATTTATTATACAACCAGTAAAACTCAAACCAATAGTAAGACTGCAATTCTCATCTGACCCCAACATTTGACATAGAGCCCAATATACTGCAACTACTTCAAGAAAAAGAGGGCTAGTCCCTCTTTTGTCGTGTAATATAGAAATATATCAAACAATGCTTGTCAATTCCAACAAGGGTTCGTATATTATTCGTTATGGCGGAGAGAGAGGGATTTGAACCCTCGCTACGGTTTCCCGTACTAACGCCTTAGCAGGGCGTCCTCTTGAGCCTCTTGAGTATCTCTCCATTTTCTTGCTCAATTATTATTGTTTGATTTAGATTTCGCAGGCCCATTATATATGCGCCTCAGTTCGCTGGAAACGCATATCACAACGATGCTTTATTATGATAGCATTTTTTTTTATTTTTGTCAATTGATTATTAAAACTTTTTCTAAAATCTTTGTAAATGTTAATTTTCAAAGTAAATTCCGCTATGGAATTTACTTCGAAAAATTTTTTTATTCTAGTATTAATTCTCAAAGTAAATTCTAACTGCCTGAATTTACTTTGAGCTGTTTTTGTTGCAAAATTTGTTTTTGTTTTTTCCTCAAACTTGTTTAAAGGTGAAACCGGTGCGTTTTCATTTAACTATATTTTATTATACTATTGAGGATGCGAATTGTGGCGTCTAAAAGTTTGATATAGATGTATAACTCAATATTTTTTTTCTAATGTTGCGAGTCGATTCTCTTTATTTTTTGCGGTGCTGGCACAAATAGATTGTGTATAATACTGTTATATGACAAAACAAAAAAGTGGGGTAACCACTTTTTTACTAGCGAACTACGATATCAATCATTGACTTGCTTTGTTTTTCGTATTCTTTAATAATTCTATCCATATGCAATTTTACTACAAGTTTAATTTCGTCATCTGTCAAAGTTTCGATAGTGTTAATACGCGCTTGTTTTGTGCAGTTTTCATTTTCTGCTTGAAGTTTTTCATACGCTTTTTTTAATTCCTTGTTTGCTTCGACTTCAATTATTTTTTGGATTTCTTTATCCGTGCGGTCAAACATACAAGCCAACTCTAATTTTACGTTTTCTTCCATAATAATCTCCTCAACAGGCGTTATTATATCACATAATTTTTGATTTTTCAATAGTTTTCTATTTTTATTTTAAATAATTTTTCGTGATGGGATAATGAGCAAGATAAATTTTTTCTTAATATTTTATGCCCAAATTAATGAAAAAAGAATAGCCCAAGTTGCGTTGTCGCTGATTTCCGAACATTAATTCGGCGTTGGCTATTCTCTGCAAATGTTATAGCACATCATTTTTGAGAAAGCAAGTTTTATTTGAAAAAAGGTTTCACTAGGTAATCACGGTGCAGCAAAATAAGCATAGCGCAAAATTGTTGCATAAAAAGAGGAATTTGACACATAATAAACAAAATTCAAACACAGGAGAATGGAAAATGAGAAGGAGTCTAAAAGTTTTATTAACAACAATAATGTGTTGTATGTGTATGTTTTCGCTTTTGTCGTTTTCGGACATAACTCTTGCCGCGCCCAAAACAACCCCCGCAGCCGAAATGCACTTAGTGGAGTGCCTGACAAAAACGCAAATCAAAACTGTTCAGCAAAAACTAAAGAACTGGGGCTACTACAGTGGCTCGGTTGATGGCATATACGGCGCGAAAACGAAAGCCGCAGTAAAGTCGTTCCAAAAGAAAAATGGCTTGACCGCCGACGGCATAGTCGGCAAAAAGACCGCCAGCGCAATGGGCATAAGCCTCACAAGCGCGTCGTCGCAAACGAGCAGCGACAAGTATTTGCTTGCCAAGGCCATCCACGCCGAAGCGCGCGGCGAACCCTACACTGGGCAAGTCGCAGTCGGCGCCGTCATTCTCAACCGCGTGAAGAACGCCAACTTCCCGAACACAATCGCGGGCGTCATCTACCAGCGTGGCGCGTTCACAGCAGTTGATGACGGACAAATCAATCTCGCGCCAAACGACACCTCGCTTCGTGCCGCACAAGACGCGCTCAACGGCTGGGACCCAACCTACGGCTGCATCTACTATTTCAATCCCGCAACCGCCACAAGTTCGTGGATATGGTCGCGCAAGCAAGTGACAACAATCGGCAAGCATATATTCTGTTTATAAGGTAGGAAAATAATGAAACAAAGCAAAATAAACATAGTGTTGTGGGTAGTCAGCGCCGTCCTTCTCTTGACGGCAGCCGCGTTTGCAATCGCGTACTTTGTCACCGCAAACAACGAAAAAAACTACAAAAACCAACTTGAGTTTGTGTACGAAAAGTCGTTTTACGAACTCGTCGACAATGTCAACAACCTCGAGGTAAACCTCTCAAAACTAAATTCCGCAAACTCAAAGTCCTATCAAGCGGATTTGGTCGACAAACTCGTCCAGCAAAGCAACCAAGCGCAGGACAATCTCGCAAGTTTGCCGATTGACGAACAATCAATCAGCAAAACAATCAGTTTTATCAATTCGACAAATGGCTACTGCACCAGTCTCGCCGTCCAATTGGCAAAAGGTGAAGCGCTGACAGACGACCAAAAATATAGCATTGAAGCCTTGTATGAATCGGCGCAAAATGTCAAACAAGAGGTCAACCGCTTTGCAACTCTATTGACAAATGACTACAACATTGTAGAAAATGTTAAATTCAATTCACAAATGAATCAGTCGGGTTTTTCAAAACAATTTTCCGCACTTGAAGAACCTAATGTTGAATATCCTCAATTGATTTACGACGGGCCATTCTCAGATTCCGTCCTAAACAAAGAGATAAAAGGGCTTAGCAGCGAAGAAATAACCAAAGTGCAAGCACAAGAGGTTGTCAAAAAGGAAGTCTTTGACTATAAAACCATTCAATACGACGGGATGACCGACGGCAAATTTGTGACCTACAATTTTGTTCTCACATTTGCCGACGATTCAACAGGATATGTCCAAGTGACAAAAAACGGCGGTTTTATCTTGAGTTATAACCGCACGCATAACATAGAACATTTCCACAAATCACAAGAAGAATGTGTCCAAATCGCTGAAAAGTTTGCAGCAGATTTAGGACTGACAAATATGAAAAGCGTTTGGTATGCGGACGCCGAAGGGTATCTATATGTTAACCTCGCCTATACAATCGACGACAAAATTGTGGTCTACCCAGACTTAATCAAAATCAAAGTCGCAATGGACAAAGGGCTTGTCGTTGGGCTTGAAGGTATGACCTATGCATATAACCACACCGAGCGTGCCGCGCTCAAAGCCGCAATCACAAGCGCGCAAGCCGAAAAACAAGTGACGCCAGAACTCGACGTCCAAAAAACAACGCTCTGCATCATCCCAAATGAGTATGTCGGCGAAACTCTTGCCTATGAAATGCAAGCAACAAAAAATGGTATGCAATTCTATGCCTATGTCGACGCGCAAACGGGCGAACTCATCCGCATAATGCGTGTTGTCGAAACCGACGACGGCAACTTGTTGATGTAACAATGATATGATGCATTGCTGAACTAGGACACAAGCGACACATAGAAAGAGTGGCAGTACGTCGTCCACACAGGTCAATGTTATGCAAGGACAGTACTCACAGCAGTGCGCTACCGCACAAGCACAAAATATTATTGTACAACTTCTTTAAATGTTTTGCAAAAAGGTAGAAAATGTGGTATAATGCAAGCGAGGGTGAAGCCTCACAAAGCAAGGCAGTACCTCGAAGTTTAAATGCAAAAGAAAATTTACTAATAAAATTTAACTAAATAACTACTAAAAATTAATAATGTTAATAACTAATTAATAATAACATTATCATTCTAGAACAGGCGGCAAAGAAACTCTTTCTTTGCCGCCTGTTCTTTTGTCTATATTGTTATTTTTTTATTTATCTAATATTATTGACGTCGCAATTATCGCTTTGTTTGTCGTGCTTTGCGTACTTTCGCCACTGAACAAGTCCTATAATCGTGTAAAGCAGGTACGCGATGTCGAGGATAAAGATGTACCACGCGTCGCCATTGCCTTGCACGGCAAGCAAAATCCATAGCACGCAAGAAAGGGCGTTGACGACAAGGTAAACATACCAGTTTTCAACATATCGTAGCGTCAAAAGCAAAGTCCCTAGCACATAACCGACCGAAATGAGTGCGTCAAGGTACGGTAAGCGCTGCCCATTGAGTTTCGTCAAAATAAAGTACAAGACGAAGTAAATTGCAATGACAACAGGAACAAGCCACAGATATTGTTTTGGCTTTAGCGTCTTAATTTCGACCTTTTCAATGCGTGTGGAAGTATCAACTTGTTGTTTCTTGGCGTTTTTTAGCCACAAAATTATGCCAACAATTTGCATTGGCGCAAAGTAGGCGAAGTTGATTATCATTTCGCCATAAACTTGCGCATTTAGGCAAACAAAGCCGTACGCAATCGGCTGATAAAAGCCGAGTATAAAAATCCAAAAACTGCAGCGCGCCGCGCAAACAAGGTACAAAAAGCCCGCAAGCGTGATGCTGTAGTTAAAAATCGCCGAACCAACATTTGTTTCGTCAAAAATTGCGACAAATAATTCCGCAATCGTCATCGCAAGAATGATAAGCCACTCGTACCATTTCATATCTTTTATAAAGTTGAAAGAGAAAAAGTTTTCTTTCTTTTTGTAAACTTCATTAGTGTTGTTTTTAATGTTGTTTTCCATAATTATTCCTTATTATATATAGCGGCGCATTAATGTCTGCGCGCATCATAACCAATGTGGGTAGTATACTACAATTAACGAGAATTGTCAAGCGCGGTACAAAACTTGTTCAAAATAGTTGCAATTTGTGGCGAAAAAATGTATAATACTATCATCAAAATAAATTGTGAGGAGAATATTATGAACATAATTTTGATTGTTGTACTTGCACTAATCGCAATCTTGATTGTCGCAATCATTTGCTGGATTATAGGGACATACAACAAATTCATCAAAATGAGAAACAATGTTGACGAAGGTTTCTCAACAATGGACGTATATTTGAAGAAAAGATACGACCTCATTCCAAACTTGGTTGCAACAGTCAAGGGATACGCAAAGCACGAGGCGGAAGCGCTTGAAAAGACAATCGCAGCGCGCAATATGGCGCACGCATCGGGCGATATCACAAAACAACTTCAAGCAGAAGGCGCAATCAGTGGCGCATTGAAAAGTTTGTTTGCCGTTACGGAAAATTATCCAGAACTCAAGGCAAACGAAAACTTTATGGATTTGCAAAACCAACTCAAAGTTCTTGAGGACGAAATCGCAAGTTCAAGAAAATACTACAACGGCGTTGTCAAAATCTACAACACAAAGCGCGAAGTGTTCCCATCAAACATCATCGCAAAATGGTTCAAGTTTGAAAAACGTCCTTTGTATGAAGTTAGCGCTCCTGAAGAAAGAGAGAACGTTAAAGTTGAATTTTAATTTTGAATTGCCTGTATAACATCGTTATATTGGGCAATTTTTGTATGGAGAAAGAATATGACAAAGATTAAATCGTCACCAAAGCGCATTTTGTGTGTTGTCCTAATGCTTGCAATGTGCCTTGTTTTGCCGCTGCTTTTCAGCGGTTGTGGCTCCAAGCAAATTGAGAGTAAGGACTATAGTTTGTCTAATTATTCAGTGGTTGCAAACGTCACAAAGGACAATGACGTCAAAATTACTGAAGAATTTACGGTCAATTTCAATACTGCAATGCACGGCGTCACTAGATATGTGCCAG
>CALDMJ010000014.1 GCA_937914725.1 uncultured Clostridia bacterium
ATTTGCGCGCGAAATAGTAGTGAAACCATACTTCTTGCGTATCTTTTCAACTGCCAAATCCTGTTGTTTTTTTGTCTCATCCGCAATATCCCAAAGGCTGATTTGCTGAAAATCGCTCTCAAAATCACTGACCGCAACGCCAAGACTGCGCAAAGGTAGCGAAAAATCATAGCACTTTGTGAGAATCGCCATCGCGCGATGAATGATGTCAAACGAATTGCTCGTCGGCGTCAAAAACTTTTGCTGCCGCACAAAACTCCCAAGTGCATTGTCGCGCATCCAAACCGAAACAACGCGCCCTTTACCAACGCCATATTTTCGCATACGGCTTGCCACCGACTCAGCAAGCACGGTCAAAACAACGCGCGCCTGCTCAGACGTCTCAATGTCGCGCGGGGCGGTCATACTGTTGCCTACCGACTTTATAATACTGCTTTGCCCAACCTTTTTGACAGGGGAATTGTCAAGCCCGTTTGCAAACTCCCACAAAGTCTTGCCCCAAACGCCGAGTTTTGAGCGCAAATAGTCAGGGCTTGAGTTCGCAAGGTCGCCAATCGTCTCAATGCCAAGATTGTGCATCTTTTTGTTCGTTGCTCTACCAACATATAAAAGCGTCGCAACAGGTAATTTCCAAATCTTTTCCTTGAAATTTTCCGCCGTGATTATCGTCGTCGCGTCGGGCTTTTTCATATCAGAGCCAAGTTTTGCAAAAATTTTGTTGAAACTCACACCCACCGACGCCGTAATGCCGATTTCCCTCTTTATTCGCTCGCGAATCTCATTTGCAATGCTTGCGCCGTCACCCAATAGCGCCTTGCTCTCCGTCACATCAAGCCACGCCTCGTCAATGCCAAAAGGCTCAATGCGGTCAGTATAATCTTCATAAATAGAACGAACTTTGCGCGAAAAGGCAATGTATTCATCAAAATTAGCAATCACACAAATAATGTTTGGGCAAATCTGGCGCGCCTGCCATAGCACCATACCCGTCTTGATGCCCATATTCTTTGCAATATAGTTTTTCGCAAGTACAATGCCGTGTCTGTCGCGCGGGTCACCGCACACGCAAAGCGGATGTTCTTTCCAAAGTGGATTACGGCGACATTCAACCGACGCATAAAAATTGTTTAAATCGCTATGTAAAATTGTTCTCATTTTTTCTCCAATAGGGTATAACGCACTGTGTTTTTTTGATACACAATGCTGGCGAAATTATACGACTTTTATTTTTGCAAAGTTTTCAAGATGTAACAAAAAACATTATATAGAAAATTTGTTTTAAAACCTTTTTATATAATAACACAATTAGAACAAAAGTTCAAGTGTTTTTAGAAAAAAATATCTACAAATTAAAAAAAATAATATTTGCGCCAGTGGCGTTTTGCCCCAAAATCGAGAACAAAAGCGTATAGAAAGAAAGTCAATGTGCCGTCCTTATAAGCAACTTGCTTGCACTGACAGTACCTGCAGCCGTGGGCTATCCCACCGAGAACAAAAGCGTATAGAAAGAAAGCCAATGTGCCGTCCTCATAAGCGACTTGCGCGTAGGGACAGTACCTGTGGCAGTGCGCCATCGCATTGTATAAATGTTATAGTATGTGTCAATAATGGTTGTGAAGGTGAAAAATATGAACGCAGTAAATTATATCATAGCAGGCGCAGTAGCACTCGTGGCAATCATCGTGGCAATGTGTGGATTCCAGCCACAAAATGCAGGGCTTGAAAAAGCCGACTATTTGAGAATACATATCCGCGCAAACAGCAATAGCGAATGTGACCAACTCGTGAAGTACGAAGTCAAAGCCGCAGTCGTGGACGCACTGACTCCACTGCTTGTCGATGCAACAACAAAAGAAAAAGCGGTCGAAATTATAGAAAATAATTTGCCGCTCATCGAAAGTGTCGCAAATAATGTATTAAAACGCGAAGGCTATAAATATACATCATCCGCGCGTGTGCGCAAAGAAAAGTTCCCAACGCGCCAGTACGATGACCTAGTGCTTGAAAGCGGTTTTTACGACGCGCTTATATTAAACCTCGGCACAGGGGAAGGCAACAACTGGTGGTGCGTCGTCTATCCGCCAATGTGCTTTGTGGGCGGCGCGGACGACGGTAGCAGCAATGTACGATACAAGTCAAAACTTGTGGAAATAATCAACAACTTTTTTGGCAAATGAACAACCTATGACACAGTATCTGAAGTAATAATTATTTTGCCGTCAAGCCAAGAGTCAACCAACGCGCGCAAAGGCATCTTGCTTGCGTTTTCAAACGCAAGAATGAAGGTGTCGCGTGTCGCAAACTTCATCGCATTGTCGCGATAAAAATCTTTGAGTGCCGCCATAAACTTGTTGTCGCCAACCACATTGCGAATATTGTCAAGCATCAGCACCGACTTTACATACGCCATATATGTATATTCAGGTTCAGTCTTGTAGTCAGTCAGCGCGCGCGTCATCGACGTGTCAAAATTCTCAAACAAATCGCCATAAACCTCAACAAACAGCACATAAGACTTTAGGTCACTCGAAATAATCTTGTCGCGCGACTGTGCGTAATCAGGATTGTTTTCATAGAAAAGAATGCAAGAATATTCCGCCAGCCCCTCATCTATCCAGCCGTCAACATTTTGATTGTCGCCAACCACGCCGTACCACCACTGATGCGCAATTTCGTGAACAATCACATTTGTGTATTCCTCATAACTAGCAAGGTCGTCGGAAATATACACAATGTTAGGAAACTCCATTCCGCCGTGCACAAACCCAGTCTCAACCACCGCAAGCGTCTTGTACGGATACTCGCCGAAAAGCTTATTAAAAGTATTGACCGTTTTTACCGACGTTTCAAGTGATTTCTCCGCGTTTGCATCCTTGTATGAGTAGTAACTAACAGTCGTCTTGCCAGCCTTGCCCGTCAAAACATTGAACTCGCGCGACAAAACCATCGCAAAATCACGCACCGCAAGGGCAGTGAACACGTGTTCCACCTTGCCGTCTTTTGCCGTACTCGACTTAGCCTCGCCCGTGCTTGCAATAACAAAGTCGTCCGCGCAAGTTAGCGTGACTTTGTAGTTTGAAACATCCGAGTAAAAAGGGTCGCCATTATAACTGTACGGACTCGTGTCAAACGCGCCGTTTTCATAAACGCACGCAATCGGGTAGAAGTTGCCAAGATTGACCGCCTTGTCAGTGTAGCCAAATCGGTGGCGAATGTTTGGCAAATTGACATCAAATTCAAACGAAATTGTCGCGCGTGAGTTAGGAAACAATTGCGTCGCAATCGGTACAACCAAAATATCCTTGTCCTTGCCGCCAATTTCAAAAGTCGTCTCCTTGTTATTGACCTTGACGTTTTTGACAGTTATTCCGCCAAAACTTTCGCCATTTGGGTACGCATCCTCACTTGTCAGCGCGCCCACAGGCTTGAATTGCGCGCCGTCTCGAAAAGCATTAGGGTATAAGTGGAAACTAACACTGTTCAAAGTATCCGTACTCGTGTTTTTGTAGTCCACGCTCTGTGTCGCAAACAAACTTTTCGTGTCATCATTATAAATCGCATTAATCGTGTAGTTGTTTGCCTCTTTGCTAGCGCGCAAAACAACCGAATTTGCCTTGCACGACGAAAATGCAAACACGCAAATGAGCGCAATCACAATAAGTGCCACCGCGCTCCAAATCGTCAATCGTATTTTTTTAGACATAGATTTCTCCTTATCTATTAAATATGACCGCACCCAAAGTTTTAGACTAATTGCAACTAAAAAAGACGCTATTTCCTCAGTAACACTAAAATAGCATCTTTTTCTTTTTGCGTAATATCTTTGAAATCTTTAATCAATTCCATATCTTGTTTATAACTAGATATGTCGTGATAAACACAGTTTTAAAAGCAATATTTGTTGATGCGAATTTTTAATGTGTAATTCTAAGGATGGTATTTTAGCAATTTAAGAACATTTTTAGTGCTGAACTTTATATAATATGCACTAGAGTGTTTGACAAAAACGTCGTAATGTTGTAAAATATTGATAAGTTACACCCGTGCGCCAAATCGCGGGTGCATTGTATTTATTTTGGTGCGAACAAAGTCAAATCATATGTTGCAATTTTTTGCGAAACAAAACGCTAATCACTTTGCTTTGCGAGTTGCTATTTGATTTTTGCTTTGTGTCAACAAAAGGTTTGCCATTACGCGCTTTGCGCCAAAGTATAGAGAATTAGGAGAGAAAAGAAGAAATGAAATACACTGCAAAACAAATTTTGGATACGTTTATCAACTTTTTTACTGAAAACGGCCACACAAGAATAAAAAACTCAAGCATCGTGCCTGAAAATGACCCAACGCTATTGTTTATCAATGCAGGTATGGCACCAATCAAAAAGTGCTTTACGGGCGAGGAACAACCAGTCAGTAAGCGTATGTGCAACGTGCAAACTTGCATCCGCACAAACGACATTGAGTCAGTCGGCGACCGCCACCACTTGACAAGTTTCAATATGCTTGGCAGTTGGTCAATCGGTGACTACTTTAAAGAGGGCGCTATCAATTATGCGTTCAAGCTGTTGACCGAAGGCTTCAAGATTCCCAAGGAAAAACTTTATGCAACAGTTTTTAGCGGAGATGAAGAGTTAGGACTTCCAGCGGACGAAGAAAGCGCAAAAATTTGGGAAAAGGTTGGCATTGCCCCATCGCACATCATAAAACTACCATTTGAGGACAACTTTTGGAGTATGGGTGACGGGGAAGGGCCTTGCGGTCCTTGCACCGAAGTCTTTTATGACACAGGCGACGAACACGGCGAAAGTTACGAAAAATCAGGCTTTTTCGACACAAAGAAAAGGTATCTCGAGATTTGGAACGCGGGCGTGTTTATGCAATACTACAAAAACCTTGACAAAACATATAGCAAGTTGAAGTTTAATTCCGTCGACACAGGCTCAGGGCTTGAAAGAATGCTCTTGACGCTCAACGGGCTTGATACCGTCTATGATACCGAAATCTTTGTCGATATTATGAACTATCTTCGCGAAAATTCAAAGAATCCTAACGAGCGCAGTTTGCGCATTATTTGCGAACACATTAGAACAAGCGTCATTATCCTAAACGCCAAAGTCGAGCCGTCAAACGTCAAAGCAGGCTACATCCTGCGCCGCCTTATGCGTAGGGCATTGCGCCACTTGAGAACAATCGAGGCGGGCGACGATATGTTTGAGACAATCGCAAGCAAAACAATCGACAATATGGAAAACACAGGGCTTGCGCCTGACTGGAACTTTACAAAGGACGAGATTTTGGCAAAGTTCAAAGCCGAGCAAGATAAATTCAGCAAAATGCTTTCGCAAGGACTAAAGGTTTTCAATGAGTATATCGAAGATGAAAATAACATTGAAAATGGGTATTTAAAGACCGAACTTGTCTTTAAGTTGTACGACACATTTGGTTTCCCGCTTGAAATCACGCAGGAACTTGCTGAGGAGCATAACATAAAGGTCGACGACAAAGCGTTTGAAGCCTTGCTAGAACACCACAAAGAGGAGTCGCGCGGCGCAAACCAAGCCGTCTTTAAGTCTGGGCTTGCCGACCACGACCCCGAAACAATCAAACTTCACACCGCAACACACTTGTTGCACGCCGCACTCAAAAAGTTTTTGGGCAGCGACGTCCACCAAATGGGCAGCAATATTACGCCTGAAAGATTGCGTTTCGACTTCAACTTCCCGCGCAAACTCACGCCTGAAGAATTGCAGGAAATTGAAGATTATGTCAATTCTATTATCGCCGAAGGCGTCGACGTCATCCGCGAGGAAATGACGCCCGACGAGGCAAAACATAGCGGCGCAATCGGCTTGTTTGACAACAAATACGGAGACAAAGTATCCGTCTACACAATCGGTAAATACAGTAAAGAAATTTGTAGCGGACCACACGTAAACAACACAAGGGAACTTGTAAAATTTAAAATCAAAAAAGAAGAAAGCAGTTCTGCAAATGTTCGTAGAATAAAAGCAGTCTTGCTTGATAAATAGAGGAAATTATGGACGAAAATAAATTTGTTGAGCAAGAACTCGAAATGCTCAAATTTTGGCAAGATAACGATTGCTTCAAAAAATTGCAAAAGAAAAACGCAGGTCGCACCGCCTACCGCTTTTTGGATGGACCAATCACAGCCAACAACAGTATGCGTTTGCACCACTGCTGGGGTAGAACACTCAAAGACGCATATCTAAAATATAAGGGTATGCGCGGCTACTCCTGCCACTATCGCAACGGCTTTGACGGGCAAGGACTGTGGGTCGAAGTCGAAGTCGAAAAGGAACTCGGCTTCAAAAACAAACGCGACATCGAAAAACTCGGTATGGACAAGTTCACAAGCGCGTGCGTCGCGCGTGTCGATAAATTCTCAAAAATCATCACTGAGCAAAGCAAGCGACTTGGGCAATGGATGGACTGGGACAACTCATACTACACAAAAACGGATGAAAACATCGAGGGTATTTGGCACTTTTTGAAAGTTTGTCACGACCGCGGCTGGATTACGCAGTCCGACCGCCCAATGCCGTGGTGTCCGCGTTGCGGAACATCACTTTCCGAGCACGAAATGACAGGTTCTTATAAAGAAGTAGAACACGAAACAATTTTTGCCAAAGCAAAAGTTGTTGAAGAAGATTTTGACATCTTGGTTTGGACAACTACACCGTGGACGCTTACTAGCAACGTCGCACTTGCAGTGAATCCCGACCTAGAGTACGTCAAAGTCGAGTACGAAGGGGGCGTGCGCCCAATTGTTTTGGCAAAAAACGCACTACCTCATATGCCAAAGGACCGCAAAGTAATCGACAAATTCAAAGGTGACAAACTTTTGGGGCTACATTATGAAACATTCTTCCCAGAACTCAAGTGCCAACAAGGCGTAGAGCATAAAGTCATCGCGTGGGATGAAGTTGTCGCAGACGAAGGCTCGGGCGTCGTCCACATCGCACCGGGTTGCGGTGCTGAGGACTTTGAACTCGGCAAGAAATACGGTTTGCCCGCAATTTGTCCTATCAACGACAACGGCGAACTTTTGGAAGATTACGGCATCTTTGCTGGAATCAACGCCGCAGAAGTCGCACCAAAGATTTTTGAGGAACTAAAGAAACAAGGAAAGTTCTTCAAAACCGAAATGCACACGCACAAATATCCTATTTGCTGGCGCTGTAAAACGCAAGTATTCTTCCGCCTCGTGCGCGAATGGTACATCAAAACGGACGAAATTCGTCCACAACTCTTGGAAGCCGTCAAAAATGTTGATTGGCAACCTGAGTATACAAGAAAACGTATGGAAGATTGGCTCAACAATATGGGCGACTGGAACATTTCGCGCAGCCGCTATTATGGCTTGCCGCTTCCATTCTATCCTTGCCATAAGTGCGGACACTTGACCGTCGTCGAAAGCAAGGCAGACCTTGAAAAATTGAGCGGACGCGACTTGAGCGCCCTCAAGGAATTGCACCGCCCATATGTCGATGATATCGAGATTATTTGCCCTTGCTGTGGTGAAAAGGTAAAACGCGTCACGCAAGTCGGTGACGTTTGGCTTGACGCAGGCATCGTGCCTTTCACAACACTTGGATACTTCACAAACCGCAAGGAATGGGAAAAACAATTTCCAGCCGAAGTGGTAATGGAAATGCGCGAGCAAATTCGCTTGTGGTTCTATTCATTGCTATTTATGAGCGTCACGCTCACTGGGCGCGCGCCGTATGAAAAGGTTTTGAGTTATGGCGCAGTCGTCGCTGAGGACGGCAGCAAGTTCTCAAAATCATCAGGCAATTCAGTCCAGTTTGAAGAAGTTGCCGAAAAACTTGGCGCGGATGCTGTTCGCTACCTCTTTGCAGGTGCGCCAACCTCAAATGATGTGCGCTTCTCAATGTCACTTTGTGAAGAAGCAAGAAGAAAAACACTACAGTATCACAACGCAGTCGTGTTCTTCAATACCTATGCCGAAATCGACAAACCTAAGTGTAGCGGCGAATTTACAAGCACAAACCTTATGGACAAATGGTTGTATTCACGCGTTAACTCGTTTGCAAACATTGCTACTAAGTGCTATGACGCAAACGATACCGTAACAGTTGTAAAAGAATTTGAAAAATGTATGGACGACGTTTCTAATTTCTATATTAGAATTTGCCGCCGTAGATTTTGGAAAGATGGTTTTGAGCAAGACAAGGTAGACGCATACAACAGCCTCTACATCGCAATCAAAACAATTACGCAAGTTATGGCGCCAATTATTCCGTTTATGACCGAGTATACGTGGCAAAACCTCGTTAGAAAATACGGGCAAGCGGAAGAAAGTGTGCTTTTGAGTGACTTCCCAGTAGATTTGCAAGTGGATGAAAAAATATTGCTTGAATGCGAAAAAGTGAGAGAAATCATCACAATCGCATTAAGTTTGCGCAACCAAGCACAAATCAAAGTAAAACAACCAATCAAAACGCTTTATATCGAAAGTGCTTTGCAAGACCTTTGCAAAGATTTTGAACAAATTATCAAAAACGAACTTAACGTCAAAGAAATTGTATATCTACCAAACTTTGACTCACTCTGCACGCGCGTATTGCACCTAAACTTCAAAACAGCAGGGGCAAAACTCAAAAATAGAGTCAATGAAGCAAAAGAGTTCATTGCAAAATTGACGCCTGAACAAACGCGCGAAATTTTAGCGAAACTTGACGCAAATGAAACCGTCAAACTCAGCGACTTTGACGTCGATTTTGAAATGAATATGTTTGACATTGCAAACGTATTCAACGACAATATCAAAGCGGACATTGAAACAATCAAAGTTGCAATAGATACATCACTTTCCGCCGAACTTGAAAAAGAAGGCATCTTGCGTGAACTCTTGCGCTCACTCCAAGTTGCCCGCAAAGATGCAGGCTTTGACGTAGCGGACAGAATTTTTGTCGACCTATCAAGTGACGACGATTATATGCAGTCAATCATCGACGACGAGAAAGCAACGATCGAAAAGGAAACCTTGAGTCAAATCACTTCACTTTCCGATTGTGACTTATCGCGTGACTTCGACCTTCGCGGCTACAAAGTTTCCGCCAAACTTAAAAGATAACAATACACAGCGGTTTGAAACTCATATCTCATCAGCCTGCTGAGCGTGGATAGAAACACCTCCCACTGTCATTGCACTTGAGTGTGGGTAGGAGCAT
>CALDMJ010000015.1 GCA_937914725.1 uncultured Clostridia bacterium
CCGTCGATTGTTGGTGTTATGTTGACAAGTTCTTGTTCAAAGTCTTTAATACTATGCGCTGCTTTCGCTTCCATTTTAGTCGCTTCCAATAGTTTTAGTTCATCTTTTTCTAAGTCGACTGCGTAATGTGTTGGGGCTAGTTCGTAATATATTGTTTCGATTACTTTCAGCGGAATTATTTTTGAGAGATAATAGTTTTTTGTATCACATTCAAACTTTTCAAACTTACAAGGAGGCTTTTTATCGTTTTCGATTGTCACGGTTCTTTGAATTTTTCCTGTGCGCTCTAGTTTTGTATTGTTTTCATAGTAGGTTTTTGAAAAAGAATAGTATGCGTCATAACTAATTTCGCCGCGTGCTTTGCTTGGGATGTGTGCGCCGCTCGAGTCGACGACATAGTTTGCAATTAGGGTTTGCCCTTTTGCCACTTTATCACCGACTTGTACAAGTGCGGTACCTGCGGTTGTAATTATTTTTGTGATTCTACACGAAGTTTTTGCGACTATGGGTGCGTTTCCGTTTAGCAATGCGGAATTGTCTATTTTTTCGCTTATTGTCACAATTAGGGTTGTTCCAACAATGTTCGCGGACGCAAGTGCGACGCCGTCCACGTTTGCAATCAATGTGTTTGAAAGTTCTTTTAAGTTGATAGACGACTTCGCTGAGCCCTTCTTTGCGCCTATTTCATTAAGCGCGTGTATTATTTCGGTCGCTTTTACATTTTCAAGCCCATATATTCTATACTGCCAGATGCGCGCGCTATAAAATGATATACCAATTATAACAACTACTAGCGCAAGCAAAAGTCCGACGCTGTTACTGAAAAATGATTTAAACGACACAAACTTTGGCACGGATAGCACTTCTATCTTATAGTTTGAGTGGGCATATAGTGCTTGTATTGCTACAAAGTGGTGGCATTCTATGCTGCAAGTTAGTCCCTCAGGCTCAACCTGCAAATTATATATCTTGATATTCCTATTGTACAGTGCGTTTATAAAATTTTGAGGCTTTTTGCCAATGACTTTAAATCTTACCTTTTTCATAGACACCTCTATAAAATGTTTATTGATTTTATGTTGCCGCTAATGCGTATTTCGCCTTTTGAAAGTTCTTCCATTACTAGATTTGTTCCAAGCACTTGAAACTTGTTTTTCTTAAGCAATACTACGATTTCGTCGTTTGTGCAAAGGTTCAACCCCTTGCCGCCCATTAGGTATAGGTACGACTTTGTGAAGTAACACTTGAAAGCAAGTGCTGAGATGTCTTTTTTGAAATATTCCAAAACTTCCATACCGGTATTTTCTCCATTCTATACTACTATTTAATGAATTTGAATTGGAACATATGCTAAAAAGAAAACCACTGTTTGATGTCAAACAATGGTTTTCAAAAATTTGTTAAGTGTTATTCTTTACAATAATGATTTTACAGTACAATTAAGGTTGTTCCTTGATTAAGCAATCGGGGCGCCGCTTGCCGAAAGCAAAATTACGCCCAAAACCCAACCGCACGTACCGATAATGCCTAGTACAAAACCTGCTGTTGCAAGTCCAGTTGGCGCGCCTGTTTGTTTTGCTTCCTTGAGCGCTTTTGAGCACAAAACTAAGCCCAAAATGCACAAAAAGCCCAAAATGAACATTCCAACAAGGCTGCAAACAAATCCTGAAACTGCGTTCGAACTATTTTTCTTGTTTGGGTTCACATAGTTTGCGTTTTGGGCATTACTATGTAAATCAGCACCGCAAGACTTGCAAAAGTTGTCATTTGGGTCGTTTTCGTTCCCACAATTTGGACAAAACATATTTTTCTCCTTATACCTTTTCCGCCTGCAAATGTACGCTAATAAACGCAGGTAACTTATTAGCATATAACAATCTTTGTATGGATTTTGCCCCCTTCCGGGAGATTTCTCCGCTACGGCTACGCCTTCGGTCGAAATGACAGAAAGAAAGTCCAGTCAGCGCTTTAGCTATCGTGGCAAGTGAAATTTCAACCCGCTACTACAGTTGTAAAAAATGTCACTTTTAACTCCAACCCGCAGCCGTGTGCTATCCCCACAGCGCACTAATGCACATAGAAAATACATAGTATGACGCCCATAAAAGCACTTTGAGCGTAGGGACAGTACCTGCACACGTGACGTATGTCACTTTTTGTCAAGAGCGTCGCCGAAAATGAGTGCTTTCATTTCGGGGGATAAACGCTTAATTTCATCCGCAAGCGTCTCCTCTTTTGGTGTCGAAGTCTCTTGCTTTACGTCTAAAGATGGCTCAGTGAAATTTGGGTTGTCACTCTCACCCTCGCCAAGTTCTGGCGCTTTTGGTTGCGCTTCTTCTTCCGCCTTGCGTTTTGCTTCTTCTGCAGCTTTTTGTGCCTCTTTTTGTTTGATTAGGTCACGCGGTCGCACAAACTTTGAGGAAGTTCTTTCCTTCTTCTCCTTTGGTGCTTTTTCTTTTTTGACCTTTTCTTTCTTCTCTTTCTTAGGCTTTTCCTTTTTCTCTTTAGGTGCTTTTTCCTTTGCGCCTTGTTTGCTATAGAATCGACTATTGAGCAATATAATTATCAAAAACAATAATGCAACCGCAATAACTGCATACCATATTGCTGACATAAATTTTTACTTCTCCTTTATTCTTAATTTTGCGTCTATGCAAAATGGAATATTTTGCACGACTTTACAATTTACAATTATTATACAACATTTTTTGTTATTATACAATAATTTTCAACAAATTTTGTAATATTTTTAGAATAAAGAATTTACTATATTCAAATCAATAAACTTTTTAAAAAAGTATATTCGATTTTTGTGAGACACAAAATCGTTTTACTATAACGACATAAATACGATTACTGTTATACTATCGTCCAATTATTTATGTTTTGTGGTGCTGTAATTGTAATTTTTATTTTTCTATCTGTATTTGTTCCATTTGCATAAACTTTTTTGTGACTAATTTCTGTCGTGTTTGCTGTTTCATCATTTATTGTGCAAGTCGAATATATTGTCTGGTATATAAATATAGTATATTTTTTTGATTGCTGCACAGTAAATGAATATGAAGTTCCATTATGTACAACCAATTGAACATTTGCATTATCATTTTCGTCTAATATATATACTATAAATTCTCTATCGCATTTAACATCAAATGACAATGTAATAGTAGATTTTGCGATTTCCCAATGTGCAGTAAACTCGAAATTCCCTAGAGAACACGCATATATACCCATATTCGTTGATGGGGTGATGGTATTGAAACTACTGCTCGTCCAACCCAAAAATTTATAATATTTTTTTGTTGGTGTTGGCAAAGTATAATAATAGCTCGAATTTTCAAACGTATAGGTTGTTTTAGGTGTCACACCACTACCCCACTCTCCTCCATCAAGGTTATAGGCGATTGTGTATGTTATTTGTCTGAGTGTTGGATTGGACGCTGTTATTTTCCCATCGGCATTACCAAAGGTATAAACCCCATTTGCTAATGTACCAGCCGAACCAGAATCTAAAGAGAAATTACCAACAGTTGTCTCATAGCCGATTGAAATTGCAAAATTTATTTTTGCTAAGTCCACGCTCTCACCGCTTTTCCCATTGACAATAAATGAAGTAATTATACTATTGCCATAATTGGAACCGTCGCTGAATGTGATAATCAATTTTGATGTATTGTCTGACTGTAGGAATGGATAACCATTATTTTTGTTTGTCGCAATACTCCACGCCCCTGTACCACTGCTAAAATCCCAGCCTGTAGTCCAAGTGATTTTTGTTGATGTGCTATCACCATTAGTGTAAAAGTTTTGTATGTCATCAACATCACTTATTGTACTTAAATGAAAGACTTCTGCACTAATTGTCGCGTTTGCGATGTTGCTTGAATCAATATCGTCAGTTGCAGTACCACTTATACGTGAATTAGATACGCAATTTTTTATGGTGGTTAGCGACTTATTGTTTCCAACTATGCCACCCAAACCAGTAGATGTTCCTCCGCTACCGCTAACCACGCTGCATACACTATGACAGTTTGAAACAGAAACTATGCTCTCAGAAACAAAACATCCAACAATCCCACCACCATAAGACATTGGCGTCCCTTCAGATTGCGACGATTGTGCTATATAAATATCCCCGACATTAAAGCAGTCAACAATTTCTACCTTTCCAGTTCCGCTATAAGATCCTACTAGCCCACCTATTCCACCAATAGCAGAAAAGGCTATATTATTGCTCCAGTCGTATACGAGCCCCGTATTGTAGCAATGTGAAATTGTTGAAGTGCCGCTAATGCAATTCAAAATACCTCCAATACTAACATTTCCCATCAATACGTCGGACTCTGATCGATATTCACCTTTTATCTCACTTATTATTTCTCCACAATTATAGCAATCGGAAATCGTTGCATCGTAAGAATCGGCTGCTATTCCAGCAATATAGTATATAACATCCTCACCTGTATCATCCGTTATGCCACTGCCTTCGACTATAATGGTTCCAGAGTTAGAACAACGACTTATATTTGCAGAGCACCGCCCTATTATCCCCCCAATACAAACACTCCGACTATATGAAACGGAATTTATTGCCTTTATAGTGCAATTATTATGACAATCCATTATTTCACATTTTGTTACATTGCCTGCAATACTCCCAACAAAATAACCGTCAAACATCCAATCAATATTATCATCTATGTCGTTGTAGTGGGAGAGTATCGTACCAGCAGTAAAAACATTTTTGATTGTGGCAGAACTTGTAGAGGCAAATATGCCCTGTTTAGAATTATTGAATGTTACACAATGATTGTTTCCATCAAATGTCCCTTTAAAATCATCAATTCCTCTCCACGTCGCGTCAAGTGAAATATCATTGTTCATTTTAAAATACAATCCCGACGACGCGTCTCCATCAAAATCCGTGTCAAGTATTTGAAAGTCTTTTTGTGAAGTCAATAAGTATGGAGAACTTGATGTCCCACTACCACTTAACGCATTGAGAGAAATATTATTCTCGTCGAATGCTTGATTTTGATTTTCATATTTCCCGACAATAGAGAATACTATGAAAAGTGCAATTAACACAAAAAGCCATAGCGTCGTTTTTGCTGTGGTAAAATTAGATTTATTTAATTTTATATTTTTAAAGTTATTTCTTTTCATCTCACT
>CALDMJ010000016.1 GCA_937914725.1 uncultured Clostridia bacterium
CATATAACTATGGTTTATACTCGTAATCCCGCCCGTCATTACGTGATTGAGAGTAGTATACCCACTGATTTTAGCAATTCCGTCAATAAATGACTCATTTTCTACAAAAGCATTGCAGTAAACTTCTGCTTCACTACAAATCCACGATGTGTCATCTAAACTTTGTATGTTTTGCACGCATCCACCAATTGGCCCTACAAATTTTTTTTTGAAGTTTCTTTCTGTTTTATCTATTTCATATGCAACAATAGGTATACCTTGCACATTAAAAGATTTATTACATTTTATTCTTAGCAATTCTTTGCGGTACATTTGAGATGGCTTTAACATAACAAGGGGGATATATATGTGTGTGTGATTTATCTCCTTGTCCACAGGTTTCCATTTATCTATCATCTTTCCCTCATATACTCGAAATTTCTTAACATATTATTTTTCGTTTGCATTCTTTTCAGTAAGCTTTTTAATCAAATTCTCCGCTTCTGCAATCTTTGCATCAAGTTCGGCAGTTTTTTTCTCTATATCTTCAGATTTTTGGCTAAGTGCTTCTTCCCCTTCATATAGCCAAATCTTCGCTAGTGTTTTTTCATTTTCTGGGCTATCTTTTTTGAACAAGTCGCACAAGGCATTGATACTATTATCGTTTGCACAACGCATAAACGACAAGAACACTTCTCTATCGTCTTTTAACTTGCACAACCCATCCAAAAGCGTGGCGTAAATTATTCTTTGCGGTGCGTTGACTTTCATTAAGTCGAGGCAATTTCGAATTGAGACCAAACACTCACGGCATGAGGTTACTTTTTCCAGTTTGTCTTTGTTAATGTATTGCAATTCATATAGAATTGAACAAAGTTTTACAAGCCTTTCATTTTGTTTACCATATGCTCGCATCAAAACTTTGTGCATAATTTCTGGGGACATTTCAGTCAAATGCACATAGTCTAGACGACTTTCTAGTGGACCTGTCAAACGCTCACGCTTGTCGTTTTTGACAACAAAAACTTGCAAGTTGCCCAAGTATTCGCGCTTTACCTCAACTGTTCCTAACTGCGTAGAGAATATTTGCCCTGATTGCAAAAAACTGAGCAAAAAGTCATCCGTTTCTTCTTTTGCTTTATCAAACTCATCCAAAAAGAGGATCACTTTTTCGCCATTGTTAAGCTTTTCGATTGCATCAATTAGTTTTCCACGCAAAATGACGTTTTCGGCGTCATTTTGAACGACCGCTTTGATATTTATTTCTTCAAACAAATCTTCGCGTCCTGTTGTTGTGTTACATTGGTATTGTATGAAATTAATCTTTTCTTCAAGACATTTCTCAGCGACTTCCTTGTATTTGATGACAAATTCTGTTTTACCAGACCCCGGCGGGCCGTCAAGACAAAGTGCCGAAACAGCTTGCCCTTTGCTTTGACTTTGCATAGCAAATTTGTTGACAAAAAGCGTTGCTTTCCACGTCAAATCTTCGGTTGGAAAGTAGCCTAAATCCAAAAGCATTTTTTTAATTTTATCTCCAGATTGTAATTGCGACATTATAAATTCTCCTTTATTAGTTTTAAAACCTTTGTTTGAAACTCTATTTTATCTACTGCATTATCACTTTTTAATGCAATTCTATATTTATAGACCAACCTTTGTAAAATGTCGATGTTATCAAAGCATCCGTCTTGCGC
>CALDMJ010000017.1 GCA_937914725.1 uncultured Clostridia bacterium
CTAATTTGTTTCATTTTATAAACTGCGCCGCTTGGCAAGATTTAATTATACTCAATTTTTGCCTTGTTCAATATGTGATTTACACTATTTTGAAATTAAAACTGTCCGCGTTCGTGCTACGCGTTTTTTCTTCTCTTGCAACTTTATATAATCATTTGTGGCAGTGATACATTCAAGCACGCCCACGTGTGATATGCAAATATTGGGTTTTTCTATAGTTTCATCTTCTAAATTCATAAACTTAAACTCGATAACATCATTGGCTTTATTCAACCTACAAACCGTATTTACACGCACACCCACGTCAAAGGATTTAATGTTTTTCAAAAAAATGTTACAGCTCCCAAAACAATCTACAAAATCATAGAGACCACACGCATCCATCCTATAAATTTGCCCGTTTTCCGAAACTTCAATTGCGCAAATTTCGACTTTGTTGCCCGTCACAACGCGAAAGCACGAACCTATAAACTTTGACTGTTGCACAAATTCATTAGTTAGGCAATCATACAGTTGTCCGTTTTTTGTATACGCAATCGCAAGTTCCTTTTCTCCGTTCACATTAGTTGTAGCGTACCAGTAAATATTGAAAATGTTAAACCACTTATTTTCGATAGCATAATATTGACTAGATTTTTCTTAGTATTCTGTTGTTTTTTATCCAATTTTTTAAAATACTGTTTCAATTTTTCCATTTTGTTTCATATTTCATTGTATGACAAACAAAAAAATAATGCCAACATTATTTTGACATTATTTTAGATTATTTCAAAACGACTTTCAAAAAGTTCTTTTTGCCGCGCTTTAGCAAAATAGCACTATCGATAAAATCCTTTTCCGACACACATCTGTCGATGCTCTCAACTTTCTCACCATTCAAGCTTACTGCGCCCTGCTCAACCATACGTCTTGCTTCGGACTTACTTGCAAAGAAGCCAACTTGCGCCATAAGGTCAACAAGTTTCATTCCATCGCTAAACGCCGCCTTTTCAAGTTCGACTGACGGCGCATCGTCAAAGTTATCTTTTTGGAACATCTCCGTTGCGGCCTTTAGTGCCTCGTCCGCATCATCCTTTCCGTGAATGAATTTTGTGATTTCGTACGCCATTCTTTGCTTTGCAACGCGAATGTCGCCTTTCAATAGTTCCGCAATTTCTTCAAGCGAAACATTAGTGAGTAATTTCAAAAGTTTTTCCGTATCTTCATCTTTTACATTGTAAAAGTATTGGTAAAATTCAAACGGTGACATTTTCTCTTTCAAGACCCAAACCGCGCCGCTCTCGGTCTTGCCCATTTTCTTGCCCTCACTATTTGTCAAAAGCGGAATTGTCATCGCTTGGAACGCTTCTTCATCCTTGCCCTCAAGATTATTGAGCTTGCGCCCATAATCAGCCCCCGCCAAAATGTTTGCCCATTGGTCGCTGCCGCCGATTTGCAAAACGCAACCATATTCACGATTAAGGTGAACAAAGTCATATGCCTGCATCAGTTGATAGCCCATTTCAAAAAAAGTTAGCCCGCCCTCGTTCATTCTTGATTTGCAAGCGTCACTTGCAAGCATTCTGCTGACGTTGAAGTGAACGCCGACATCGCGCATAAAGTCAATGTAGTTGATGTCTTTAAACCAGTCGTGATTGTTGACGATAATTGCAGGGTTGTCGCCGTCAAGTTTAATAAACTTGCCAATAATGTTTTTCACGCTCTCTAGATTTTTGTTAATAAATTCTTGTGTGACCATTTTACGCATATCTCTTTTGCCTGTCGGGTCACCAATCATAGCCGTTGCACCGCCAATCAAAACAATGATTTTATGCCCTGCTTCCTGCATTTTGCGCAAAACAATGAGCGGAAAGCAGTGTCCAATGTGCAAACTGTCTGCTGTTGGGTCAATGCCCATATAAATTGTACGTGGCTCGCCGTCCAAAATCTCTTTAACCTTTTCTTCATTCGTCATTTGGTAAATGTAGCCACGTGCCTTTAAGTCTTCAAATAAACTTTGCATCGTTATCTCCTTTGTGTTAATAATGTTTATTTTTATATTTTTTCAATGATTTTTGTTAATAAATTTTTAAAATCGTCTTTCACTGCGAGTGAGTTTTCCAAAACCTCAGCGTGCGTCGGCTCAACC
>CALDMJ010000018.1 GCA_937914725.1 uncultured Clostridia bacterium
GTCGCAGGCACTGAAAGAGGTATCACGGCAATTCAAATGGACATCAAAATCAAAGGTATAGATGAAAACATTTTGAAAAATGCGCTTGAAAGAGCAAAGGTTGGACGTTTGTTTATTATGGACAAGATGTTGGAAGTAATTTCGGCGCCACGCAAAACGCTTTCAAAGTATGCACCTAAAATTATTTCATTCAGCATTGCCCCTGACAAGATTCGCGAAGTTATTGGAACTGGTGGCAAAAATATCAACAAAATCATTGACGCCACAAATGTCAAAATAGACATCGAGGATAGCGGTTTTGTAACAATTGCTAGTTGTGATGCCGATATGATTGAAAAAGCAAAAAGTATGATTCAAAATATTGTACTTGACATTGAAGCAGGAATGATTATTGACGGCACTGTTGTTAAAATTAGCGACTTTGGCGCGTTTGTTTCACTGACGCCGACAAAAGACGGACTCATTCACATTTCAAAACTCTCTGACAAACGTGTTGAAAAAGTCGAAGATGTTCTCAAGGTCGGCGACAACGTCAAAGTCGAAATTTTAAAAGTTGACAATCGCGGCAAAATTGATTTGAAATTAGTTCAAAAAATGTAAATTAAAAAAGATAGGCAAGTCGTCTATCTTTTTTGCATATACATAGATAGCGGAGATATGAATACTATGAAATATAGATTGTTCTCAAATTTATGTATTTTTGGAATGTTGCTAACACTTTTTTGCGTAACATATGATGGTGGTATAAAGAGTGTTTTTAACCCACAAGAAATTGAGCCTTATTATTGTGGGGATGCAAGTCAAAATAATATTTCGCTGATGATTAATGTATATTGGGGAAATGAGTACATTGAGCCGATGTTAAAAGTATTGAAAGATAATGGCATCAAAACAACATTTTTTGTTGGTGGTTCTTGGGCAAATAAAGAAACCGAAATATTGCAAAAAATTGTGACAGACGGGCACGAAATCGGCAACCACGGTTACAATCACAAAGCACATTCAAAACTTACGTATGAACAAAATTACAACGAAATAAGCAAGTGTCACGAAATAATCTTGGCACACACTGGAAAAGTTATGAACTTGTTTGCGCCACCTAGCGGGGACTTTAACAAAACGACATTGAAAGTGGCGGATGCACTAAAATATAAAACAATAATGTGGTCAAAAGACACAATTGATTGGCGTGACCACAATACAGATTTAATAGTGAAAAGGGCGACAAAAAACTTGAAAAATGGCGATTTGGTTTTGATGCACCCGACTGAAAATACAATGCAAGCGCTACCTCGCATTATTGAATATTGTAAGAAAAATAATATCAACATTGCAACTGTTACAAAGTGCCTAAATTTAAAAGGCTGAAGAAATGTAAAATTCATACAAAAAATCTTAAAAAAATATAAAATTCAGTTTGATTAGGGGCATTTATCCTTGTTTTATAAAGCAAAATATGGTATAATCAATTGCTTTATTTAAAGGAGATAATATGAATCGTAAAATCCTGTCCAAAGAAAATACTGCGCCATTGATTGTTTTATTTGTTTCAGTGCTATTATTGATTTGTATGATGTTTTCAGTTCTAGAATTAGTCAACCACATAATTCTAGGGTTATTTGGTGCTACTTCATATATCATATTGCTTTCTTTAATTTCTCTCAGCGTTTCTAAGATGTTTGGAGTGAAGAATAATTTATCAAAAAGTTTTATTGTGTGCTTATCTGTCATTGCATTATCTATGCTGTTTATTACGCATGCGTCGATGACAAATAGTTCTTATTCAATGTCGTTCAAAGATTGTTTGGAATACCCGTTCGCGAATGTTACTCCCGCGGGTGTCGTGTTTTCTTTGATTTTATATCCTTTTAGGCTCATTTTGCCACTTGAAGCAGTTATTTGTTTGTTTGTTATATTGATTATCGTTTTTTTGTGCATAGCAGTTGATAAACAGTATCACAATAAGCACATCAAAATTTCGAACAAAGCAATGCCAGTAGTGAAAGAAGAGAAGGGAGAAAAGTCAAAGGGGGCAGGCAAGGCGCAAACTATGAAAGTCCCTAATGTCACGATGGAAAAAAACAAGTCAATGCCAACATTCATCTCAATGCCGCTCACGCTAAATGCGCAAATGGAAAAAGAACGTAACGATAGGCTGGATGACTTGTTGACCCCGACTCAATCACGAAGAATTAGTATTAAAAATCAAGAGAGAGTTCAACCAACTAAGATTGATGCATCGATTTACTCGGGCATTATCAATGCTGATGAATTG
>CALDMJ010000019.1 GCA_937914725.1 uncultured Clostridia bacterium
AGAAAGAAAAAGAAGAAAAACAACCAAAGACGGTGCAAAACGGCAGAGTTATTGAAAACGGCAACACGCGCCCAATTCCTAAGAAAAAAGAGAAAAAATACAGATGGGCAGGTGCTGTTGTTGGAACACTTCAAGGCCTTATGATTGCATTCTTCACGCTGCTACCAATTGCGGGCTTTTCAAGCATTGTTCAAAAGATTGACAAGCAGGCTAGCGTTTCAGCGGCGACAA
The DNA here is from genome assembly GCA_937914725.1 of uncultured Clostridia bacterium. GTDB lineage: Bacteria > Bacillota > Clostridia > Christensenellales > UBA1242 > CAKVOD01. Next base: position 232 of record CALDMJ010000019.1, read on the forward strand.
ACGAAGGCGAGGATGAAAATGAGTTAAAGCCACTCGGGCAAATGCTGAGAGAGAGTCTTGGCGACGACTACGTAAACGCTCTTTCAGCGTACGAAAAATCGGCGCTTGGCGTGATGTGTGGCTGGACAGACATTGATGGCGTGGCGTTTGACATTCAAACATCCGCTAAAATCAATGGGAAAACTACAAACTTGAGAAAGGAAGTTAATGCACTCAGCAGTGCTTACAACGAAGCAACGAAGATAAAAAGTTTCGACCTTTCAAAAATGGACTTTGACACGGTCCAAAAGCTGTTTGACTATTTGATTTCGTCCCCTAGTCTGTCAAGCATTGCGGACGAATTGATGCCTTACTACATCAATAAGACTATCAAAGAGTCTAATAATCTTGACCCAACGCTAAAAGAACTTTTGACAATGTATGTTGATGCTTACGGCACACCAAAGATTGACGAACTCCGCGACGACATCGGGCACATTTGCACGGCAATGAAGATTATTCAAAGTAACGACATTTTTGCTTATGTTGAAAACGCAAGCCCGTTCAACTTTGACGAGTTTGTGAAAATCATTGAAGCCGACGGTGAAAAGAACCCGCTTCGCGACATTTTTGCGGAAGTCACACAATCGACTACCACTCAAAAGATTTTTCAAACATTTATAAACTATGGTTTGAAGTCACTTGGAAATGAAGTTTCTAAAGCAACAAACAAAGAAATTACTGTAAAAACAGTTACATTTGATAACGTGAACTGGAACAACGTTAGAGAGGAAGTTCCTAGCATTCTAAATAAAAGCATTTCGGTTTATAGAAATTACAAAGATAGCACTGAAACAACTCAAACAAATAAGGTTTTGGACATTAACTTCAAGTCGGTTGGTGAAATTTTGCAATTGTTCTCATCTTCTAGTTTACTAGATGATGCATTTGACAGTGCAATGGATATTCTTGACCAATACGACGATTATAGCAAATATATCGATTTTAGCGCAATGAAAAAGGACGTCAATTTTGTCACGGAAATGACGTATGTTCAAAACACAGTTGACGCGCTTCGTAGCGTTGGCGCGCTTGACTACTTCAACGAAGGCTCGACGATGAAAGTTGAGGATTTGTTAAAGAAAATTGACACAAATATCCCAAACACTACAAACAACTGTATTGATGTGGTTGTGACAAACATTACATCATCTACAATTTTGAAAACAAGTTTACCAAAGACACTAAATACTGTTTATCCTGACCTTTTGAAAGACTTGTCAAGCGAAATTGAAAAAATCAATGCGACAAACATTAATTGGAACACTGAAACTGATACGATAAAGAAAATTGTTCACTTTGCGTGCGACAATATTGACATTTTCACAAAAGACTTCACGGCAAAGAAAATGCTCAATGAAATTGACATCGCAGAACTTGGACAAAATGTTGATGCTATGCGCGACAGTAAATTGCTATTCCCTGTTGTTAAGGCGGGAATTGACTATGCAAAATCTAAAGCGGACTTCAAGGAATACCTCAATGTTGAGGCACTTTCAACTAACCTTAACTTTACTGACGAACTCGGTGCTATTGCAAAGGCAATTGACGTTGCTAAAAATTCGGGCATTATGGACAAAGTTTTGGATGGCGGAAACAATATGACTCAAGACATTTTGGATATTTTGAACGCCGACCAATCTATTGCAAACAATTTGGTAAATAACTTGTTTGATAGCACGATTATTCAACAAAGTGTAGAACCTATTGTCAACAAACTGCAATCACTTGTTGGCGATGCACTCGACATCAAGATTGAAAAAACTACTGTCAATGTCGATGACTTTGTTCAAAACCTTGCTACAAAGAAAGTTGAATTCAGCAATATTCTAAACAGCATCGCAAAGGTTGGCAGTCCTGTGCTTGCAAGCACATTCTCGCTTGATACTTTCGCTAACTCCATTGACGAATTTGCGGACGCATTCACAGCAATGCAAAAATCTAGCGAATTCCACAACACTTATACTGCCCTGCTTGACTACTTGTCAAATAATGAGAAGATAAAGGACGTTGTAGACTTCACAGTTGTTGGTGACAACTTTGACTACACCACTGAATTTGGCAAACTCAAAGAAATTATCAATCTCTTGAAAGCAAATAACATTTGGCAACCACTTGTCGACGGAACAGACAAAGTCGAAGACCTTGTCGACACGCTGGATGCGGACACCAAAGAACAAATTACTCAAAAAATCCTTGAAAGCAAATTGTTTGTTGGTTACGCAACAAAGGCGCTTAACAATATGATTGACGAATTTAATACTTGCCTTGGCGCTTCGGTTACACACATCCCTGACGGCACAGACCTATCTTCCCAAAGCGAAAACATTGCAAAAATTACAAAATATCTTTCAAATATAGACACAAGTAAAGAAATTACAATCAAGACTCTTGATAAAGAAAATCTCGGAAACCTTTTGAATGAACTCAAGAAAAATAAATTCGAATATGCTCCAAATGGCGCTTTAAATGGCGTGTATGATGCGTTTGTCGATTATATGATTGATGACACCAAATCAGATTATGGTTATATTATACTAGACGCGTGTGACTCTTTCACAAGCGTTAGTGTCGAGCCGAAAGACAATCAAAATATTAATTGGATTCAAATTACTGGCGCATTTGACGAACTCTTGGATGTTTATGACAGTCTTGGAGATATCAACAATCTTGACGTCGAAAATGTCGTTTCAATCTTTGAAACAATCGGCACAAGCAATAACGAACTTGTTCCTAGACTCGTCAAAACTTACTTGAAACACAACGAAACTGACTCAAACAAAATTGCCGCAATCAATGATTTTGATTTCAGTGACACAATGTTCAATAGTTCAGCAATTAGAACGCTTTACTCATTTAAAGACGCTGCTGACACTGTTGATACCAACACTGACACAGCGCTGGGAGAAATCAGCGCACAACTCAAGACATTAAATACACTTCGTGTTAACAACAGCGCAAAACTTGACAACTTGATTGCATTCATCGATGCAGTTACCGACAAAAATATTGCGTCGTACACAACTGGTGTTAACTTTGAGACTGAAAAAGATTGTGTTGACAACTTGAGAACCCTTCTCAATGAAAAGACACACTCACTTGACACATTGAAAAAAGCAATTGACGCAATCAAAAATTCCACAATGATTCTCGGAAAACTTGCCGAACAAAATGTGGTCATTTGCGATGTTGACTCGGATGAAGTTATGAACGATATTGTTGGTAGTTCCGCTTCACAAGAAGTAAAGGACGCTGCTCTCAATGAAATTCGCAACTACATTAAAGACAATGTCACAGACACCGAAAAGCAAACCAACATTGCTTCAATTCTCGGCATAACACTAAACTAAACAACAATATTTAGTTACAAGAAAAGCCTTCACGGAACCACCGTGAAGGCTTTTATAATTTGCCAACTTGACAAGTCATTAAATCTATTGATTCGTTGACGCCTTTCATTTATCTTTTTTAGCATTTCCCTTCTTTTCTTTAATTTTATTCTTTATAAAAAACTTTATCATTTGACATTGTGCATCAATTTCTCAAATGTTCTATTGCGTTAAAAAAACACCCGTTTAGGGTGCTAGACAACATCGACGTCCACTAGACATACAATGTTTTTGTTTTCTCTTTTGACAACGTCAAACGGAGTTGGCGCGGCAACTTCTTCATCATACTTTTTCGCATATTTTAGATATGTGGACAACACTTCTTTTGCCCTTGCAAACGCCTCCTCGACAGTTTTACCTTCCGCAAACAACTCAAGGTCGTGTATTGCGGCGGTGTATGTGTCGGATTCGTCATCGTAATAAAATACGCACGGATACGAAACTATCATAATTCACCTTTTTTGTAGTATAACACATTTTTTTATTTTTACCAAATTATTTTATGCAAATTTTTGATAATTATAACGCTGCCATAAAGTTTGCGCTGATTGCTCTGCCGATAAACATCATCATCATACTCAAACTCAACATAAAACTCAATATAAAGAATGATGTTGCTATATTATTATATTCCTTTTTCTCGCCACTGATTTTGAGTTTTTTGCGATTCTTTTTACAAAAAACAAATGCAACCACGTGCGCACAAGTATATAGATAAATGGGAATGCCCCACCAAACGGCATATTTATGCGGTAAACCAAATATTAATACTATTGCGAGTACAACAACTGTCAGCGCAAGCACACCATATGCGACATAACTTAGATACATTGACTTTTCTCTAGCATAGAGTTTGACTTGTCCTGCATCCTGCTTTTCTGGCTCGACAATAGAAGTCAAATCAAATAATCTAAAATCATTAATATCCATTCATCAACACTCCTTTTATGCTTGTCCTACGAGTATGCGCACGGCAAACTTACTTTAAACTTGCTGCGCAACTTATTCCACTATATAATGTGCCACTTAGTCTATCTAATGCGCTTACCGTCAAATGTTATTCTATCAAACCTCAAATTGTAGTGCTTTAGTTTGTCGTCCAAAAGTTGTATCACGTCATCAGCGTCTTTAGCGCCCCAAACCATATCTTCAAAATTTTCATCATAGATGCGCTTTTCACCCACTTGCGTGTTTGCGACTTTAGCACTCCAACCAGTTGCCGTTTCCATTGCGATAACCATACGATAAAGCGTCCACGCGTTGGCAATTTCGCCAAGTGTTCCGCTACCACCGCCGATTGCGATAACCGCGGGCGTGTTTGCGGTAATTACGTCGCGCGCAAGGTCAATACCCGTTGGAATAACAATGTCGGCATATTCATTTGCGACTCTTTCGTCGTACATAGGCAAAACGGCAATTGTGTCCCCTTCGCGATACTTTTCGCTTGCTTTTGCGCCCTGTAAGGCGTATTTCATTACGCCATCAAGCCCACCTGTCATAACTCTATATCCGTTGTCGACCAACTTTTTGCCGACTTCAAACGCAAGGCGTGCATTGACTGAATCTTCCGCGCAAACACCGTTGCCACAAACTGAAATAATTGTTCTCATAATGTCTCCATAAAGTATTATATGCAAAAACAAAAAATGAAGTTACATCTCCATTTCTTGTTCTCTATTCTTCTTGACATCATTACTCAAAATCTTAATTTTTTGTTGATATGTGTCAATAAGTGAACGCAAGATTTGATTATTTTGAATCAAAAATTCCATTTCCTTTTTAATTTTTTTGATATCAAAAAGTTTTGCTTGCAAAATAATCAAAAAATCTCTTGACATTGTACTTAATTCATCCATTGAAATTGAAATTCCGAGCTCTTCAAGAGCGGCTTTAATTTCATCGATATTTACTTCTAATTCTTCCATTGCAATTCTCCTCACTTTGCATTGATATTCTCATTATAGCACAATTTTTAGAAAAAATCTATTCATTTGCACTACTTTTTGAAATTTTATAATTTAATCTTTCAGTATTTCCCTGATAATTTGCGCCTTTTAACAAGTTTGGTTGTTGGAAATTAATTACTGCTTAAACTCAGCAATAACGGTCACTTCCTGCCTATTGTGAAAAAGTTTTTTGACGCCAACGATTTTAAATTTTTCTTTCAAGACATCAAGCGCAGCAGTGATTTGTTCCCAAATTTTTGTTTCGGCAAGTTTGATTGTCATAATAAGTGTTGCACCGTCATTGATAATTTTTTCGCAATTGCAAACAATGTGCGCGGACTTATCGCCAAACATTTTCATATCATTGACGACCATATCAAATTTGCCGTCATAGTGGGTCAAAAAGTTTTGCGAAAGTTCTTTATAATGCTTTACGTTTTTATTATTGCTGACGCGCGGGTCAAGTTCGGCTGGGTCAACGGCCGCCACTTTAATTCCATTTTCCGCAAGCAAATGCGTCCAACCGCCGGGGCTTGCGCCGAGGTCAAGAGCAATATGAACTTTTTCAGTGTTTAGTTTATAGTACTCAATTGCTTCTTGCAACTTAAATTCGGCGCGCGAAATTTCGTTGCGTTTTGCATAATGCGGCATACCTTGTTTATAGTTGGTTGGCAGTTCTTCGCGGTTTGAAACACCAATATATATTTTATCTAAAAACGTAGTAGAAATGACAATTTTAGGATTTTTTATGTCACAATTATAACCTTCATTTTCAAGCTTTTTCAAAATTTCGCTAGTTTTGTTTTCGACCCCAGCGCCATAGACTGCGTGCAGTGCGCAAACTTTGCTTTTATCAATTTTTAGGTCACAAATTTTGAGTTGTTCAAAACTATTTAGCACGCTATCTAATCTATAATAATGACGAACAAAAATTGAGTATTTTAGTCGGCTCGCAAAATTGTCATCAAACTTGACATACTTGTCCATTATGTAATTTTTGTCGCTAAAATCGGCGTCACATATTCGCCCTATTCCGTCAGAAAGCACCACAAAATCGCCGATTTCTTTCTTTGTTTCACTCAAATAGTTTTCGTCATAAAAAATTATATATTCCATACTTTCTCCATTATTTATTAAAAATAGTGCATTATGCACTATTTTTCTAAAATATCAACCTTTTCTTTTTCAATACTTTCGTCTTGTGCTTGTGATTGTCCATTTGATTGCGGCACTTCCTTGACTACCTCGCCACTTGTTTCAATTTCGTTGCGCGACTTTTTGCGTTTGCGCGGATTTTTGCAGTAGATATTTTTCATTTCAAGCATCTTTTCTTCAATAATCAAACTGACTTTTTCAATGTTTCCCTTTGTTTTATCCGTCAAAACTTGCTCACTAAGGTAAATCGGCTCACCAATGACTAATGTATTAAAATGAAACATACGCGGTTTTTTGACAAAATACATAGGAACAATGGGAGCGCCCGTCTTTACGGCGAACATTGCTGTTCCGTTTTTTATATCTTCTGCAAACGAGTCATCCTTGCGCGTACCTTCTGGGAAAATTACAAGTGTTTTGTCGTCATTCAAAACGCGCAATCCCGTTTTGATAGAACTCAAATCTACTTTTGCTCTATCGACAGGAATACAGTTCATTTTTTTCATAAACCACGACATAGGCTTGTTGCTGAAAAGCTCTTTTTTTGCCATATAGTTCATAGGGCGCCAAAACAACGACCAAATCAAAATTGGGTCAGCATTTGACTGATGATTCCCGATTACAATGGACTTCCCTTTAATAAAATTCTTTCTATTCTTGACGCGCATTGGGTAAAGTATACGCACAGGCAGCCACGAGACTATCTTCAAAAACCAATAAAAAATATTCATACTATTATTATATCTAAAAATTAAAAAAAATGCAATATTTTTCAATTGCATTTTTAATTTCACCTTTAATTAAAGTTCAAATTCTACAACTTGTTCTTTTACCTCTTTTGATTTTTTGCCACCAGTTTGTTTCAGACGCGAAACTTCAACCTTTAGTTCGCAATCATCCATTTCAATTGTTTGCAACGCAATCCACGTGCGACGCGCCTGTGAATGTGGTTTTGACTTTTCGTGTGGCTTAACTGGTTGGAGTTCAGCGATGTCGTCAACGTTTTCAGCATTTTCAACAACAGTTGTTTTACCACTAACATTCACTTGCGTTTCATTTACTTGATTGCTAACATCCAAATTTGCTTGCCCTTCAACAATTTGATATCCATTCATTTGTTCTAGAGACGGATTGTATTTCAATTGTTGCGCAAGGCTTGAAAGCTTGTAGTCAGGAATATCGGCTAGTTGTCCCAACAAAATCTCCATTTTTGCACTTTCTACAGCCTGCTTAGCAACAAAGTTGATTTCATCAACCATATGATTTTTAAAAACAATAACTTTTTCCAAAATTTGCAAAGTGTTTTTGTTTGCATCATCAAATTTCTTTTCTATTTCTTTAATATCCATTTTATTTACCTCTAGTTTATTTTACCATAAATATTAAAAATGTCAATAGGAAAACAATTTTTTTTTCTCTTTTAGCGATTATTATATGTGCATTTTAAACACCCACGCATTTTAGGTTGCAAACAAAACTTAGATTAAGATTTTTTCTTTAATACAATTGAAATAAAATTGAGGTACTTCCCTGCGCCTGCGTTCATAGATTTTCTATCGTTTACTGCATATTCATTGTCCTGTAAAGCCAGTCATTCCAAACCTCATCATTAGACTCCATTTCTTTTATCTCAACAATATCGCAATCTTTGCTTTTTGACACAATATTATTCCACCATTGAACATCGTGCATATACTCTAATTGTTCGGGCGTCCAAGACAGCAAAAGTTCTTGGGGCAACTTTGCGTGACAATCTTTTTTCATCCCCGCAATTGCGATATACGCATAGCCGCCATTTTTCAAAGGGGTTTACCTTTTTGCCGTTATGGAATTTGTTTCAGCGGTTGGATATAGGATGTTTCCACTATCAACAAGCGGATACGCAGGCTCATTTCAAGACGTGCTGCATATGATAACAACCGTTATTGTTGTTTTACTTTCAATCATCTCGCTCGTGTTAATTATCATCGCGGGGTTTAAAAACAAAATCATACGCAATTTGTGCTTTGATTGCACTATGTATGATGCTTGTCGGCGCGCTGGGAATAAAAATTGTGCCCGCCGAATATTTTGGCGTTGTCGAAAGATTTAGTGTTTTTGCAGCCACAGGCTTCAATGCTGCACTAGGACTGCACCTATTTTTTGCAAAAGAATTGACACATAATACCAATGTCGATAAGACTAATGGAAACAATAAACAATAACTTAATCAAATTCTAAATTTTAAAACTACCGCCAAACAAAAAAAATCGCTACTCCTAAAATGAAAAGGATTGCGATTTTTACTTATGGGGCTGGTGACGGGAATCGGACCCGTGACCCCCACCTTACCAAGGTCGGGTTCTAGTGAAATAGAGTGTGTGCTCTATGCATCAAAACATCAGTAAAATAAAGGCTTTTAGCGATTTAAAAAAATATTTGCTGTCTTTTGATTGATAAAAATGACAGCAATTGACAGCAAATGTGATGTTTTTGATAAACTTGGTTGCTCTTGAACTGCCTAAAACTTTGTAAGTTTGACAAAGTGGTTTTAATATGAATGATTAAAGACAATAATTTATTTGTATCATTGTAATGATATAAATTTAAGACCAGTGATTAGATAGAATACAAATATATCATTGTAGTGATATAAAAATTTCATAATTGGTTGACAATATATCATTGTAATGATATAATAGCATAGATTAAATGGAGAAGTGTATGTCAAAATTAGTTATTTATCACGGTTCAAAAGATATTATTGAAAAACCATATTATCATGGTGGAAAAGCTGAAAATGATTATGGCTTTGGATTTTATTGCACAGAAAGTTTGGAGCTTGCAAAAGAATGGTCTTGTAGCAATAATGAGAATAATGGATTTGCAAACAAGTATTCTATTGATTTGTCTGGTCTTAAAATTTTGGATTTAACGGATAAGAGATATTCAATACTTAACTGGATTGCAATACTTTTAAAATTTAGAACTTTTGATTTGAGTAATGATATATCTATTCAAGCAAAAGATTATCTATTGAAAAACTTTTACATTGATGTAAATAATTACGATATAGTTATAGGTTATAGAGCAGACGACTCATATTTTAGTTTTGCAAGAGATTTTGTAAATAACACAATTCCTGTTAGAAAATTAAGTCAAGCTATGGAATTAGGTCAACTTGGAAAGCAAGTTGTAATAGTTAGCGAACTTGCATTTAGTAAACTTCATTTTGAAGGCTTTGAAACTGCGGACAGATTGGAATACTTTACAAAAAGAAAAGCAAGAGATGAAAAAGCGCGAGAAGATTATTTGAAAGGCACTAGAAAGTCTGCGACACTAACCAATGATATATTCGTAGTGGATATTATGAGAAAGGGGTTAAAAGATGGCGATTCAATCATATAACGATTTATATTTACCAAATCTATCCGAAAATTTGGGTGTAATGTTTGAGCATGCTGTGGATATTGGAATAAACCCTACAATTTTTTGGAATACATTTGTCAATTCCAATGTGGCAAAACAAATTGAAAAAGGAAATCCAAAATATCTTACCTGCTCTGCATTAGATTATTTGAATGAGATTTATAATGGCAAAAAATCCATTCCAAACAAAGAAGACATTAACAAAGATAAATATTACTGGGCTGGCTGGATTTTGGCTCAATTCCAACATAAAAAAGGATATTCTTTTTATAAGATAAATAATTCATTGCCTATTGAAGAAGTTTTAAGACTATATCCAACCTTGCACGAAGCCGATGTAACCAAATTTTTTGATGTAGCAAACACCTATTTCAAAAAGTCCGAAATTACCAACCTAAAAAAAATAAGACAAGCACGAGGCTTATCTCAAAGCAAACTCGCTGAGCTCGCAGAAGTGGAGCTTCGCTCTATTCAAATGTATGAACAACGAAGAAATGATATAAACAAAGCACAAGTTGAAACCCTTTACAAACTAGCAAGAGTTTTGGGTTGTAATATTGAAGATTTGTTGGAAAATTAAAGAATAAAATAAAAATAGCACTAGGAACAAAACCTAATGCTATTTTTTGTTATTTCAACTTTTTCATTAAATCTAATATTGTTTGTTTATTGTCATCTGTCAAATGATTATATAAATCTAAAACATTTTTATCTTCTTTGTTGTAGTGTTCCCCCATATAGAAAAAATCTTGTGGAGTAATATCTACTAGGTCACAAAACTCCAAAAGAGTTTTTACCTTTAATTCTATTGTCTTATTCTCAATTGTGGACATAAATTGTGGATTGTATCCTAGTTGCAAACTGGTTTCTCTCATAGACAAATTTGCTTTATTTCTAAAATAACCCATTCTAGTTATAACATTGTCATAAGTGATTTTTTCCATAATGATTGCTCCTTACATATATTTTAAAACGAGTATGTAAAATAACTGATTGAGCTATTATTATAAAATTTATAAATTTTTGATAAATTGATGCAATTATTCAATCATTTATGTTATAATGTTTGTGTGATTAGTATAATTTAAGTTAATTATTCTCTCAAATTATGCAGTTTATACTAACTATTCAAACATTATAACTTGTAGTGTTAAAAAATTTTGATTAGGAGGTGTTATCGAAAAAAAATAAAAATTCATTATCGTTGTCCGATTTTTAGTACACCCATTTTGGTATAATGCAATTGTAAACCAAAGGAGGTATTATATGAATGGTTTTGATAAGGTCATTGGATATGATGCTATTAAGTTAGAAATTGCAAGAATTTGTGATGTAATAAAAAATAGCGATAAGTATCAAAAATTGGGTGTCAAAATTCCAAAAGGTTTATTGCTTTATGGAGAACCCGGTGTTGGCAAAACATTGATTGCTAATTCATTTATTGAAGAATGCGGCAAAAAATGTTATGTTTGCAGAAAAAATTTGCCTGATGATGAATTTATTAAATACATCAAAAAGACTTTTGAAGATGCAAGAAACAATGCTCCGTCATTAGTTTTGTTAGATGATTTTGATAAGTTTGCAAATGAAGACAAAGACCATAAGAATGCAGAAGAATATGTAACTATTCAATCCTGTATTGATGATGTTAAATCTTCTGAAGTATTTGTAATTGCAACTGCAAATGATTTGCGTTTAGTCCCCGAGTCTTTGCTAAGAGCTGGAAGGTTTGATACTAGTATTGAAATCAAAGCACCAAAAGGTCTAGATGCTGAAATGATAATTAAGCATTACCTTAGTGGAAAGAATACAGTTGCTAATCTAGATGTTAAGCAATTGGCACGAATTTTAAATGGCAGGTCTTGTGCAGAACTTGAAACAATAATAAACCAAGCCGGAATTTATGCAGGATTTGAGAATAAAGATAAAATTGAGTTTGATGATATTATAAGGGCTTGTATTAGAACTATTTACAATGCTCCTGAAACAATAAAAAATGGAACTTGTGAGGACAATGAACAAACTGCTTATCATGAATCTGGACATGCTTTGATTGCTGAAATTCTGGAACCCGAAAGTGTAACAATGATTTCTATTGGTGGGCATGAAGGTTCATCAATTGGTGGTTTTACAGCATATTACAGAGATGAAAGCTATTGGCAATCTGTTAAATCTATGAAAAATAGAGTATTATGTTTGCTTGGTGGAAAATGTGCCACTGAAATAAAATACGGCACGCTTGATGCTGGCTGTTCATCAGATATTGAAAGAGCTGTCGATGTGGTAAAAAGAATTATTATTGAATATGCTGGAAATGGATTTGATAATTGCTCGCCTAGATATGATTTTGATTTGTCAGAAATGCAAAAGTATAATCAAGAAAAGGCGATAAACGATGAGTTGGAGAAATGTTATACACAAGCAAGACAAATACTAATTGAAAATCGTGATACATTAGACAAATTAGCAAGTGAATTAAACAAGAAAAAGTTGCTAACTTCAGAAGATATTAAAAAAATTATAAAAAATTAAAACAAAATAAAAAGAAATATGTTATTATAAAGGAGAAATTAAAATGAAATATTCAAACATTAATGTAGAATTTAAAAAACCAGAGAATGAAATTAAGGAACAACTTTCGCGTAGTGGAGCAAGAAATATTGATATAAGAAGAAGTTATGGTGGCGAAATCGAAGTAAGATATACAATTAAATGTGCTGACCCTGAAAAAGAGATACAAAACTTTTTATCTACTGCTGGAGCAAAAGATGTTCGTTCTTCATCAAGTTACAATGGCGCAAGATTTGATTATAAACTTGATGATATGGTT
>CALDMJ010000020.1 GCA_937914725.1 uncultured Clostridia bacterium
CACCGACTAGTGCGATAGCGCACGGCTGCAGGTTTGTCGAGTGGCGCTATATGAAACTAGGTACATAGTTAATTTACTATCTCCCATTTGCGGGAAAGCCCGCTGCTGCAGGTACTGTCCCTACACGTCACTAGATTATTAGGACTGCGCTCTGTTGTCCTTTTGTGAGCGTAAAACCCGCGATAAGGTTAAAGTAATAATAAAAAACAAGGTTACAGCAAGTTTGCTAGGGTAACCTTGTTTTTATGTTTATTTTTGTGCGGCGATGCTTGCGACTGCGGAGGTTGCAGCGATTGCGCCGTCGGCACAGGCTGTTACAATTTGTCGCAAGACTGTGTTTGTGCAGTCGCCTGCAGCGAATATTCCATTTACTGATGTTTGTTTATTTTTGTCTACGACGATGTAGCCATATTCGTCAAGTTCCACGATATCTTTTACAAGTTCTGTGTCGGCTTCTCTACCGATTGCGATAAATATTCCTGAAAGTTTTATTTCACTATTTTGCCCGCTAAGGTTGTTCTTTATAATCACTTTTTCAACCTTTCCTACTCCGCAAATTTCTTCAAGTTCTGTATTATACAAAACTTCCACTTTGCCACTTTCAATATTCTTATTTAATGTGTCAATCAAAATTTGCTGCGCTCGCAATTTATCCTTGCGCACAAGGACATAAACTTTGCTTGTTATTTTAGATAGATAGTTTGCTTCCTCAATAGCTGTATTTCCGCCGCCCACGACTGCGACAACTTTATTACGGAAGAATGCGCCATCGCATACTGCACAATAACTGACACCTTTACCCAAAAACTGCGTTTCGCTTGGCAAGCCCAGCATTCGTGGGCGCGCGCCAAGGCAAAGTATGATTGCTTTCGCTTTATACTGCTTATTTTTTGTAAAAACTGTTTTGACGTCGCCGTCCTCTATCTTTTCGACTTTGCAATATCTAACCTCGACGCCAAGTGCGTGTACTTGCTTTTGCATAGTGTCGACAAGTTCTATTCCGCTAATCGATTGAAATGCAGGATAATTGCCGATTTCATAGGTTAGTGTGGCTTGCCCTCCAACTGCATTTTTTTCTAAAATCAAAACCTTTGCACCAGCTCGCGCTGCATACACTGCGGCAGTCATTCCTGCGACGCCTTGCCCAATGATAATAACATCGTAAATTTCTTCCATATGCTTTTCCTCTTAATTAATTATACTAAACTTTATTAGCAAAGCAAAGCATTTTTATACTTATTTTTCTCGCACTCTTTTAAATAATTAAACTGTTAATTTTTATCAATAATTTATAATTATCTAAAATCACGCATTTTATTTATATTCAACGTTGTTGTGAAAGAATTTTACAATTTCGACAATTGGAAGAATTGCTACGGCTGCACCAAAGACGATGCCCCATTGCGTTGCCGTAAGCGAAACAAGCCCAAACACTGTGGCAATTGGCGGAACAAGCGCGATAAATAGAGTGAGCACAATGCCACCAAGCAATGCAACGAGAAACCACGCATTTTCAAACGGATTACTTTTAAATATACTATGATGACTTTTGACATTAAGCATATGCAGTAGTTGCATAATATTTATAGTTAAAAATACCATTGTGTTTGCGACTTCAGGACTAAAGTTAATATGCGCGACCCAAAATACTATCATTGCAATGATAATTTGACAAGTCGACTGATAGATTATTGCTTTGCCGACGCCGTCACTAAAAACGCTTGCTTCGAGACGACGCGGCTTTCTTGTCATCAAATCTTTCTCAATTGGTTCGAACCCTAGGGCGATTGCGGGTAAAATATCCGTTGCTAAATTTATAAACAAAATTTGAAGCGGCAAAAGAAATATTGATTGAGGAAACAATATCGTTGCAAGCACAAGGGCAACAACTTCTGTAATGTTTGTAGAAAACAAAAACTGAATTGTTTTTTGGATGTTTGCAAAAACTTTGCGTCCTTCTTCAACCGCAACGACGATTGTTGCAAAATTGTCGTCGGCAAGCACGACGTCTGCAACGTCCTTTGTCACATCCGTACCAGTAATACCCATACCAATGCCGATGTGCGCCGTTTTGAGGCTCGGCGCGTCATTGACGCCGTCGCCTGTCATCGCGACAACTTTGCCGAGTTTTTTCCACCCTTTCACAATGCGCACTTTGTTTTGTGGGCTGACTCTCGCATAAACGCGAATTTTATTTATTGCTTTTAAAAATTCTTCTTCACTTAGCATATCTAGTTCTGCGCCCGTCATAACTTGACTTTCGTTGTTTGCTATGCCAAGTTCCTTTGCAATTGCAAATGCGGTGTCTTTGTGGTCGCCAGTAATCATTACAGGAATCATCCCCGCTTTAAGGCATATCTTCACCGCTTTACGAGCAGACGGGCGAGCAGGGTCTTGCATCCCAACAAGTCCGAGAAAAACAAGATTATTTTCAATTTCACTAGGCTTCAAGTCGTGCGAAACCTTTGTTGCAAAGGCAAGCACGCGTAATGCGCTTTCGCCCATATTTTTGACGGCTACGTTTATTTGTCTCTTATAATGTCCATTCATTTCTTGAACGCTACCGTCAATGAAAATGTGCGTACATTTGCCTAGCAAGCTATCAACCGCACCCTTTGTGTAAACGACTTGCGAGCTTCCACGCGCGTGAACTGTGCTCATAAGTTTGCGGTTTGAATCAAATGGAATTTCAAAAATTCTTTCCGCTGAAATTCCGCAATCTTTGCGTCGATATCCAAACTTGTGCGAAAAACTAATCAACGCCGTTTCCGTTGGGTCTCCGCGCAAGTTATTTTCAGTCAAAACTGAGTCATTGCAAAGGAGCATACAATTAAATATTTCTTTTTGCCCAATGGTCAGTTTTTCGCTAATGTTTTCAAACTGATTTCCAACAAAAACAGACTTGACGGTCATATTGTTTTGTGTAAGCGTCCCCGTTTTATCCGTGCAAATGACTTCGCACGCACCAAGAGTTTCGACTGCGTGCAAACGTTTAACAATGGCATTTTTTTTGCTCATTTTTGTGACGCCTACTGCCATTATGATCGTTACGACTGCAGGCAAACTTTCGGGGATAGCGGCAACTGCAATTGCGACCGCCGTCATAAACGCATCAATGAATGATTGATTTGTCAAAAGTAAACTCAAAAAGAAAATTAAGCCCGCAACGGCAAGAACTATCACTGTTATAAATTTTCCTAGTTGCGACAAATTCTTTTGTAACAGCGTTTGCTCCTCATTTGTTTCGTTTAATAAGTTCGCAATTTTACCAATTTCGCTTTCTGTGCCTTTTGCGACCACTATTCCAGCACCGCGCCCGTACACGACAACGCTGCTAGAATACGCCATATTGGTGCGGTCACCTAGCGGAGCTTTTTCAGGCAAACGCTCCCCAGCGTTTTTTTCAACTGCGTTCGATTCCCCCGTTAACGATGATTCATTGATTTTTAAACTGACTGATTCAATCAAATATAAGTCAGCGGGTATTATGTCGCCTGATTCAAAAATGACTTTGTCCCCAACTACAATTTCTTCGACTGGAATAATATGTTGCTTGCCATCACGGACGACTTTAGCGGTTTTTTGAGAGAGTTTTTTCAAATTCTCAAGCGCGTCCTCCGCTTTTTGTTCTTGGACATAGCCAATAACAGCATTGAATATGACTATTCCGACAATGACGATTGAATCAACATAATCGTTAGTGTGCTCGACTAGACTTATAATAAACGACGCGAGACTTGCTGCGATAAGGACGATTATCATCGGATCTTTGAACTGCGCCATAATTTTTGAAAATGCCGATTTTTTTTTGCCTTGTGGCAATGCATTTGCGCCATTTTGCAAAAATCTATCCTTTGCGACTATGCTAGAAAGCCCGCTTTCGCTTGTTTGAAATTCTAAATATATTTGCGATTTACTGTATGTGTGGTAATTTTTTGCCATAGCCGCTCTCCCTATGATAGATTTATTAATCTATTATATTAGATGACCATAATTGTTATGACCGCAAGTATTAACAAATAAATTGCAAACCACTTGTACTGTACTTTTTCGACAACTTTGAGCATTAATTTTATGCCCAACATTGCACACACAAATGCTGTTATGCTGCCCACTACCAATTCAACAACTCCAACTCCGACAAATGCAATTTGGAACTTGCATTTAACAAGTTCATAGACAAGCGAAGCAAAAATAATGGGGATGCTCATCAAAAATGAAAAGTCAAGTGCTTCTTTTTTTTCGACTCCCATAACAATGCCCGCGCAAAGCGTCGTCCCGCTGCGCGAAATACCTGGCAAAATTGCAAGGCCTTGAAACAGCCCCAACAGTATTGATTGTTTGTAGCCTACCCTAATATAGGGATAGTTTTCCTTTTCGTACTTGCGCGATATCCACTCCGTTGCAAGCAAAAAAATAGCAGACAAAATAAATCCCCACGCAAGTAGTCCACCGCTAAATGCATTCTCAAAAAAGTCTGAAAACAATAAGACGATTACACAAGTAATTGTCGTGGCAATTACGAGATATGCTGTGGTTGGCTGAAACGGGCGCTTTACAATATCCCATAATTTTTTGCGATAAAATATAACAACTGCAACGAGCGTTGCAAAATGCAGAACGACATTTAGAAATAATGAACCGTCACTCACTCCAAAAATATTTTCAAGCAATACCAAATGCCCACTACTTGAAACAGGCAAAAATTCAGTCAGCCCTTGCACTATTCCTAAAATTATGACAACAAAAATATCCACGCCCCACCTACTTACATTAGTTTATTCTTTTTTAACATTTATTATGCAATGAGACTTCACCCCGTATAAGAAAATGTGATTTTTACTGCATTTCCCAAATTTTTGCGAGCAAATAAAGATTAATACTTCAATTTCACTTGCCATTTTAGAAAAATTAAGTTATAATTGAATAAATAAAGGAGATATGATGAAATTAGGTGTTGTTGGGCTACCAAATGTAGGAAAAAGTACACTTTTTAATGCAATTACAAAAGCGGGCGCTATGAGCGCAAACTACCCGTTTTGTACTATAGAGCCAAATGTTGGCATTGTTCCTGTGCCGGATGCAAGACTTGACCAACTTGAAAAGTTTTATAATTCAAAGCGCAAGGTTTATGCAAATATTGAGTTTGTCGATATCGCGGGTCTTGTCAAGGGTGCTAGTCTTGGCGAAGGGCTTGGCAACAAGTTTTTGAGCCACATTCGTGAAGTCGATGCAATTGTTCATTGCGTTAGATGTTTTGATGACGCAAATATAATTCACGTCGAAGGAAAAGTTGACCCGCAAAACGATATCGAAATTATTAATCTTGAACTTATCCTTGCTGACATTGAGAGTGTTGACAAGCGCATTGAAAAGGTTGGTAAGTCCGTCAAAGCGGGCGACAAGGATGCTAAGGAAGAATTTGAGGTTTTGAACATAATCAAGGATACATTGTCAAAAAATCTTCCCGCACGCCTTGCCCCACTCAGTGATGAGCAAAAAAAGATTGCTCAAGGGTTCTTCCTTTTGACAACCAAACCCGTCATTTACTGCGCTAATGTCAGTGAAGACGATTTGAGCGCGCCCGACAATGAGTACGTCAAAAAAGTCAAAGCAATTGCCGAAAAAGAAAATGCTGAAGTTGTCACAATTTGCGCAAAGATTGAAGAAGATTTATCCGCACTTGAAGACGATGAAAAAGTCGAAATGATGCGCGAACTTGGAATTGAACAGAGCGGGCTTGACAAACTAATCACCGCTTGCTACCACTTACTTGGCTTGATGTCGTTTCTCACCGCAGGTGAAGACGAGGTGCGCGCGTGGACAATTCCTATCGGCTACAAAGCACCGCAAGCGGCTGGAAAAATTCATACCGATTTTGAAAAAGGATTTATCAAAGCGGAAGTCGTCAACTATAAGGACCTTTTGGAACTTGGCGGATTCACGCAAGCAAAAGAAAAAGGTAAAGTCAGACTTGAGGGCAAAGACTACGTTGTTCAAGACGGCGATGTGATGCTTTTCAAATTTAATGTTTAGAGGTACGATTATGAACACAAATGATGAAATTATTAATATTTTAAATAATGGTTTTGATAAAATTACAAACACAATCACTGTTGACTACAAGCAAAGCGCTCTGATGAAAGCCCCAAAACACATTGAACTTATTGAACGCTATGCAAAAGTCCTTTCTCATCACTTCATTAGCAAATTTGCAAACCTTTGCACTGCCGTTTCAAACGCGGATATGATTGACGACGAGCAAAAAGCAACGGTTATGAACGCAGTCGAAAGAATGGTCGACCAAATTGCCGCTGACTTCCCTAAAAAATACGAAATGACTATGAAGCAGGTCAAAAAGTATTTTGGACATTCATACTCAGTCGAATGCTTGACAAATGTCACAGCCGAATGCTTTATTGATGACTTTAATGATGAACGCAAAAACATCATCGAGTGGGCAAAAAACATTCAACTTGAGGATGAGGGGGCAACAAAAACAGTAAAACCTTCTGAAAAAGCAACCGCTTAAATTGACAAAAATCGCTTAAAAATCACTTTTCAAGCGATTTTTTGTTGCATTATATTACATTGTTGCTTTAAAGTTATAAAAATGCAAGTAATTATATATTTTGCTAGATTTGGTGCAGATGCAATTATTGTTTCACCAAAAAACATACGCAACATTATGTTGTCCTTTCACAAAAATGCCGTTGCGACCTACACTTCCCCTATTGACGATTAACCCACCTTGTTGTTATGACGCCGTTTAACAAATCGGCGTTTTATTTAATATAATGAATTAGTATAATAGGTGAAATATGGATGATAACAAATGCTGCAACTACACAAACTGCCCGTCGTTTTGCAGCCGTCCCTATCGTATAATTGTCAAGGGTGCGACAGGCGCTACTGGTGCACGCGGGGCTACTGGGGCAACGGGGGCGATAGGTGAACGCGGCACAACGGGCGCGACAGGAGTTACGGGGGCGACAGGCGCGCAAGGCGACAGTGTGCAAGTGCGCACGACTCAAACAGTTGCACCAACGCAAAAAGCACGGGTTCTTTCAACGCGCGAAAATAGCACTGTTTTTCTTGACTTTCTTATCCCTCAAGGAAACACGGGTGCTACCGAGAATTTGTTTGCAGGCGACGTCGAAACGGTTTCACCCGACGAATCTGCCGACATATTTGACAGATTTGAAGCAGATGCACACTTTTTTGA
>CALDMJ010000021.1 GCA_937914725.1 uncultured Clostridia bacterium
AAAAAATAAGGAACTTAAAGTCGAAAAAGACACGAAAGCAAAAGTTTGGAACTTTACGGTACTACAATATCCATCAAGCGGACTTACAATTGAAGTAACTTTGCCAAATTCGTCACTTTCCGTCACAACCTCAGCTTTTGACGTAAATCTTGACAATGTCAAGGCACTAAATTTCGAAGGGACAAGCAAGTCGGACACAAACAAAACATACAACGACCAAGTGTTGAAGAATATCACCAAGTATGGCGAAACAATCACAACTGTATATAACAACACCATTTGGGAATGGGAAAACAACACCGAGATTGTACCCGAAAATGGCAAAACGTCAACATCTTATTTTGAGGTAAAACTTTTTGCTGTTGGCGTATACCATTACGGCGCACAATATAAAGAGGGCACCTTTACCAACGAGCAAGGACAAGAAATCATCGGGCTTTCAAACGTCACATTTACAAACTTTGGGCGTGAAGTACGCGGCAACAACCTGACCGACCCAAGCGTCGTGCAAGCGCTCGCACGAGGCACAATCGTCCTTCGTGCCTGCGTCATTAAAACGGACATTGATGGTAATCCCGTAGACCTTGACGGCAACATTATAAAGTTTGACGAATATGGTAACGTAGTTGACGAAAACGGCGAAATCAAAACAACTGATATGCCAACATTCTTCTCAATCGCGCAAAGCCAACTCGTGCTATTTAAAGTTGTTGAAAATCTTGTCGAAATTGAAGGGTATATCGAAGGACTACCAGAATATGACGGCTCGGCAGAGAATACGGCAATCGGTCAAAAGCACGTCGCAGTATCTTGCGGCAGCGGCGTCACAATCAAGCTTGAAGGAAACAGCAACGGCGCATTGTTCGATGCTTATAACAATACGACCGCAAAAGGTGCGTGGTTGCGTGCGACAACAAATGCGCAGGACGAAAATACTGTCAATCCAACATTGACGGCTGTTGAAGGTGAGGGCGGACTTCAAAAGTATTACCTAAATATCGAATTTAATGCTAGCAACCTTTCAACCGAATACATTGAGCAAGGTGTCCAACTGATGTACTATACAGGCACATCCAAAACAAGTGACGGCTACGAAAACTTGGAGTTGTTCCAATTCTATGTTATTGAAGTGCCAGTCGAACAAATCAAAATTAATACTAACGTCGCACCTACAGAGTACACCGAAAGCGGCGAGCCTGTATACAAACTTGCTGGTATCATCAACTACAACCAGCAAATAATTAACGGAAAGAGCGAAGTAACGTCACTCAGCGTCGATTGGGGTACACTTGATAATGAAGGAAACTTGACAAAATTTGAAATCTACAAGCCAACATTGACGGCGGGCGAAGTCCAAATTTTAAAAGACAAAGTCGCAGGTAAAGATTACATTTTGCCGACTCCACTGCAAATTTCCAACGTAAGCTTTGAGCAAGATGTAACAAGCGAAACTGCAGCATACGGCGCAATTATTCCGTACACACAAGACGGCGAAACCGAAAAAATCGGCGACATTAAGATAAAAGAACTTGGCAAAGAGTTTGACATCGTGTGCGCGTCTTTGAAAAATGGTTCAGCAACCGTGACTGACACGATCCATATTAGTGGCACGCTCGCAGGTTCCGGAGCAGTCAGCCTTGCGTGGAACACAAATACCGAAGTAGAAAGCGAGGACGATGCATATACCTTGACCGTCTCAAGCGCGCTACTGCAAAACGTCAACGACGAGGGCGGCTTGAAATTACGCGCACAAGACTTGTTTGGACTGAAACTTGTTGGGTCAGGCGTCCAATCGCAAGACGTCCATATCTCAAGCACATCGAAATTCTTGAGTTTTGAAGTTCCAAGTGAATATACTACATTTGTAGATAAAACAAGCGATGATAGACTTGTGTATCGTTCCGTGGCGTTTAGCAAAACAACAACAATTGAATTAAATGTCATTCTTACCACCGAAAACGGACTCAATATTAGACAAAAATACAAAATAAAATTCACTGTTTAAAGCGTAAAGGAGAATTATGCAAAGGTTTATTCCAAGAAAAACAAAAGTTAAGATGCAGTTTTTGAAAAACATAACTCTTAGCGATATGATTTTGGCATTGATTGCAATTATAGGTTTCATCCTATTTTTGCAAAGCAACCTGCCATACAAAATATATATAGCGATAGCGTGGCTAGCACTTTTTGTGAGCCTTTGGATGCCTGTTGCAGACGGGATTCGCCTATACCTCACAATCGGGCTTGCCTTTAGGTTTTTGGCGCTGAAAAAGAAGTTTAGCAAGCATTTGATGCGCAAATATTCGCCAATGACTGAAATTATTCCGTACGACTCAATCGTAGAAGGACGTTTTATTAGTTATCAACGCGAATACTACGCACAAGTCATTGAAATCGAACCTGTCGAGTTCTTTATGCTCAACGACTACAAGCAAAATCTACTCATTAACACAATTGGTAACGCTCTCAAGCGTTTGACCGAAACACAACAAGCCAGCATCGTCAAAATTAACAAGGCAATGATTTTTGACAAATACTTACTTGCCGAGGAGCGCAAGTACGATGGGCTTATGGAACTGCAAAGCGAAGGCGAAATGACAGCCGACGAAATCGAAGTGCGCTCTGAAATCTTTGAAGCGCGCCTAGATTACCTCCGCACAATTAATGAGGATGACCGAATTTATAAGGATGCATACTATCTTGTCGTATATGATAAAGATAAAGAGCAACTTGAAATCACCACTCCGCACAAGTTCAACACCAATCTCAGCGCACACTCTACAAGCTCAAGAATTGACAGTATTTTTGAAAGCCAACTACGGCAAAGACTTTGACGAGCGCGAAATTGAAATTGTCCCACTCAGCGAACAAGTCAAGTGGGCAACGCCCGACAAAGTCGAGTTCAAAATGGGTAAAACAATCATCGACGGCAAGCCATATAAAAATTTTGTCATCACCGACTACCCAATCACCGTAGGCAACGGCTGGGGTTACAACCTTTTCAGCCTCGACCGTACTAAAGTCGTCGTCAATATAAAACCAGTTCCGCGTTTGAAAGCGGAAAAACAAATTGACCGCGCACTCATCGAAATGGAATCTCAATCATCCTATTCGCTGAAAAGTTCCAAGCAAATTGAGTACCAAACGCACATCGGCACATTGCGCGAACTTTTGGGGGATATCAAAAATGCAAACGAAGATTTGTATGATGTTAATATCCACATAGTTTGTGAAGAATCCGCGAAAAAGGAAGTCCGTGCAACGCTCAAGCAAAACGGCTTTAGATATTCCGAAATGTTTGGGCGTCAAGTTGATGAATTTGTCAGCAACAACATCTCAAAAATTGATAAAGTCAAAGACGCCGTGCGCGGCATACACACAAGTTCGCTTGCAGGTATGTTCCCATTCATCAGCAACGCATTGCAAGACGAAAGCGGATTCTATCTCGGCTACAACTCACTGCCAGTGTTTGTAGACTTCTATAAAAGAGACTCCGTCCGCGTCAACAGCAACATCGTCGTCGTCGGTAAATCAGGTTCGGGTAAGTCATTTGCAACTAAAACATTGCTTGCAAACCTCGCCGCCGATAATGCGCGTATATTCATTCTCGACCCCGAAGACGAATACGCTCCACTTGTTAAAAACTTGAAAGGAAAACTCATCGACGTTGGTTCCAGCCGCAGTGGTATCCTCAACCCGTTCCACATCAACGCGTCATTGCAAGATGACGACGACGAATATGGTGTCAAAGTCGAGGATATGACGGAAGAGGAGTACGAAGAATACGAAAAGAAGAAAAAAGACAAGGGCGTCGGCGATGCATATGCCTTGCACCTTCAATTCTTGGAAGAGTTCTTCCGTATAATTATGGAAGGTATGCCAAGCGACGCGTTTGAACTTTTGAACTCACTTGTCGCAGATGTCTATAAACTAAAAGGCATCACAATGCAAACTAATATCACAAAACTAAAGCCCGAAGATTTTCCAATCTTTGACGACCTGTATAAAATGATTTTGGAGAGAATTGACACCGAAAAGGATGAATATATCAAACGCAACCTCCAAATCATCGAAAACTACGTCAAAAAATTTGCAACGGGCGGACGTAATAGTAAACTTTGGAACGGGCCAACATCAATTGAAACAGCGGAAAACTTTGTTACATTCTCGTTCTTGTCATTGATTTCGAACCGTAACACAATTACAACCAACGCACAAATGTTGCTTGTCTTTAAGTATCTTGAAAACGAAATCATTAGAAACAAGGACTTCAATACCTTGAACAAGAGTAACCGTAAAATTGTAATCGCGGTCGACGAAGCGCACACCTTCATCAACCCGAAGTACCCGATGGCGCTAGACTTTATGGCGCAAATGGCAAAACGTATCAGAAAGTACGGCGGAATGCAAATCATCATCACGCAAAACATCAAAGACTTTGTCGGTTCGCCAGAAATTGCAAGACAATCAAGTGCGGTCATCAACGCATCGCAATACTCAATGATTTTCTCACTTGCGCCTAACGACATTTCCGACCTTGTCGGCTTGTATAAAAACGCAGGTGAAATCAATGAGGACGAGCAAGACAGCATCGTTACCGCAAACATCGGTGAATGCTTCTTCATCTCAGGTCCACTTGCCCGTACAACCTTAAAGATTTCGCCATTGCCAATCGTCCAAGAAATTTTTAGCGACGTCCGCAAATAAGCGAAAGGCTATGTGTACGCAATGCGCATTTGCGCAAGTTAATGAATAATACTAATTTATTGTACTAATAAGTGCTATTTATTAATTTAGTATTGCAAATGTATTAGTCAATAAAAGTTTATCTAATTATTGTAGTTATCATTTAATTCATTACAAAAAGGGCTTTGCAAGTCGTTCGACCTGTAAAGCCCTTTTATTACTCCACCATACCAAGGCTTAGCGAAAGCGCGTGATTGATATCACGCATTAGATTCGGCGGCAAAGCGCACACCAATTGCCCCAAGCGGCGCTTGTCAAGCGTGCGCAACTGCTCGCAAAGAATAATCGAGTCTTTCGGCAACCCGTATGTAGACGAATCAAGTTCAATGTGTGTCGGCAACTTCGCCTTACTAATTTGGCTTGTAATCGCCGCCACAATGACAGTGGGGGCGTATTTGTTTCCAACATCGTTTTGTAGTACTAAAACAGGGCGCACGCCACCTTGTTCACTCCCAACAACTGGACTCAAATCAGCATAATATACCTCGCCCCTCTTGATTGACATATCATTCTCCCTTCAAAAAACCGACGAACAAGCAAATACTCTCGTTTTCAAGTTGCGTATTCATTTTTTCAACTTCCAAAAACGAAAAATCTAAGCATTTCATCTCTCGTTCCATTTTATGCAAATTTGCCGCAATTTGTCTACTTTTTTCGCCACGCGCAACACTATCGTCGCGCACGCTTAGTTTTTCAATTTTGAGCATCTGCTTATATGCACCAATGCACAAATTAAGTGGCTTGCTAGCACCCTCGCCGTCCAAACTTTGGTTTTTCTTCTCCAATTATTGCCTCCCGCATTGCTTTTATTCATAAAAATCAAATTATTATGTGCGTTTGCCCGCGTAATATTCATTTTGTATGCAAATTAAAAGAAATAAAACCGCTAGTGACAAGCGGAAATGAAACAATTCTTTTTTGTTACGTGGCACAAGTTTTGTCGGGCTTTAAGAATAATTTGATAAATTTTGACTACAAAACGGCTTAAAAAAATCATAATTGCGCAACATTTTCAGGGACTTAACAAAAGATATGCAAAAACATTTGATATTTTTTATTGTTTGTGGTACACTAAAAACGTAAAAATCATATAAGTGAGGAAAGAAAAATGCTTAAGTACTTAACTAAATGGGGGGG
>CALDMJ010000022.1 GCA_937914725.1 uncultured Clostridia bacterium
ATTTCAATTTCAGCGTCGACGACGAAGTTATTGTCGTCAATTTTTTCAAATTCGGCGCACTTAACTTCGTCGTGCTCGTCGTAAATTTCGCCCCAAACTTCTTCTATAGCATCCTCGAGGGTGATAATGCCGTTTGTTCCGCCGTGTTCGTCGACGACGATTGCCATATGCTTCTTTTCCTTTTGCATTTGGCGAATCATATCGTCGAGCTTCATATTTTCATTGACAAACATTGGCTTTGATATGCAGGCGGAAATATCTACTTGTTGCTGCAAAAAGATTTGCGATGCCAAATCTTTTTCGCTAAGGATGCCGATGATGTGGTCCATATCCTCATCATAGACGGGCAATCTTGAAAACTTTGTATCGACAAACACTTTCTTTATATTTTCGATGCTTTCGTTTTTTTCTACAGCGGTGACGTCGACTCGCGGCGTCATTGCGTTGTAGACAATTTTTTGGTCTAGGTCGAGGACTCCTTGAATCAAGTCCGCGTCCACGCTATCGATGACTCCTTCTTCTTCCATAGTGTCGATGATACTTTCAAGTTCTTCTTCCGTAACGGTGGGCGTTTGCGAGCCATTGTTTTTTCGCAAAAGCGCTTTTTGTAATTTGTTGAACAAAAATGTAATTGGCATCAAAATTTTTATGACGACAAACAGTGCGCCCGAATATCTCAACGCGACTTTTTCAGCATTATGTTTCGCGAGTGCTTTGGGCGTAATTTCGCCACAAATAAGCAAAACAATTGTCATCACAACGGTGTTTAGGATGTTGGACAACGTTGGATTTGTGATTGCGGATGAAATCAAGAATGCACAAATGGTTGTCGCACCGATGTTAACAAGGTTGTTGCCGACCAAGATTGTTGAAAGCGCGATGTCGTAGTGGTCACAAATCCACACGGCTTTGCGCGCCCCTTTGACTTTCTCATCCGCGTAGTGCTTCATACGCATACTATTGACCGATGTGAACGCTGTTTCGCACCCACTAAAAAATGCTGAACATATTATTAATAATACAATAACTCCACTGAGTATTGCGTTTACTT
>CALDMJ010000023.1 GCA_937914725.1 uncultured Clostridia bacterium
GCCCTCAGCATTTCCTCAGCGCCTTTTGAAGGTCCAACGGGAGCAGTTAATGTTGGTCTCGTAGACGGAAAATTTATTATCAATCCAACACAAAAAGAGCGTGAGGATAGCAGATTAAACTTGACAGTTGCAGGCACGCACGACGCTGTTTTAATGGTTGAAGCGGGCGCTAAGTTTGTAGATGAAGAAACAATGCTCAGAGCAATAATATTTGCGCACGATGAAATCAAAAAGCAAGTTGAATTTCAATTTGAAATTATGAAGCATTTTTCTAAAGAAAAGAAGTCTGTCATTGTGGAAGATGAAAGCGTGGCGAAATTAGAAAGCGAAATTGAAAATTATGCAAAGCCGTTACTTGAACACGTACTTGATACTTTTGTTCGCGAAGAGAGGCAACATCGCAATAAAGAAATGAAAGAACGTATCTTAGAGCATTTTTCAGTCATATATCCTGATAATGAAAAATTATCCGCTTTGATTGAACAGAAAGTTTATTTAATGACAAAGCAAAAAGTCCGTGAAAACATTGTCAAAAAAGGAATTCGCTTGGACGGAAGAAAGCTTGACGAAGTTAGACCTATTTGGTGCGAGGCTGGAATATTACCGCGCGTTCACGGCTCGGGCGTTTTCACGCGCGGACAAACTCAAGTTTTGACTACGTGCACGCTTGGTATGCTCAGTGAAATGCAACATATTGAAGGGCTTGAAGATGTCGAAGAAGAAAAACGTTATATGCACCATTACAATATGCCGCCATACAGTACAGGCGAAGCAAAAATGCTCCGCAGTCCCGGTCGTCGCGAAATTGGACACGGGGCGCTTGCTGAACGTGCGCTTGAGCCTGTTTTGCCGACGGAAGAGGAATTTCCGTATGCTATTCGCACAGTTTCGGAAGTCCTCAGTTCGAATGGTTCAACATCTCAAGCAAGTGTGTGCGGTTCGACGCTTGCGTTAATGGATGCGGGAGTTCCTATTTCCTCGCCAGTGGCGGGAATTGCTATGGGCCTTATTAAGGAAGGGGATGAAACATTTATCTTGACAGATATTCAAGGTGAAGAAGATTTTTATGGGGATATGGACTTCAAGGTCGCAGGCACTGAAA
>CALDMJ010000024.1 GCA_937914725.1 uncultured Clostridia bacterium
CCCCCAATTTTTGAAACTTTTGTTCTATTATTCATTTATTTCACCTCTTCAAATAGATTTACAAGGCTAGTGTAACACAAAAATAAAAAAATATCAAATGTTTTGCAAACATTTGATATTTTTTTTCATTCCTAATTATCATTGTTGCTAGGACGTTGTTCTTTTTTGACTTTCTTTTCAACGTCGCTTGCGTCCTTATTATCGCTAGGACCTGCAATTGATTTACGCATTGTTGTATCTGCTTGCAAGTTTTGCATACGGTAGTAATCCATAATGCCGAGTTGTCCTTGACGGAACGCCTCCGCCATTGCTTTGGGAAGTTCGGCTTCGGCAAGCACGACTTGCGCGCGCATTTCTTGCGTGCGGGCAAGCATTTCTTTCTCGGTTGCTTCCGCTTTCGCTTTTTGTTCCTCCGCTTTCGCTTGTGCAACTTTCTTATCCGCTTCGGCGCGGTCGATTTGCAGTTGCGCACCGACGTTTTTGCCGACATCAATGTCCGCTACGTCGATTGAAATAATTTCGTACGCCGTGCCACTATCAAGGTTTTTGTTTTGTACATTTTTTGAAATCAAGTCAGGCTTTTCCAAAACTGTGCGATAATCAGTCTCACCGACGGTTGTGACGATACCTTCACCGACACGGGCAAGGATTGTATCTTCACCAGCACCACCAATCAAACGGCTGATGTTTGTTTTCACCGTGACTCTAACTTTGACGCGCAATTCAATGCCGTCTTTTGAAATTGCGGCGATGACGCCTGATTCAATAATCTTTGGCTTTACGCTGTTTTTAATTGCTTCGTGAACATCACGCCCAGCGAGGTCGATTGCTTTTGCAGTGTCGACGTCGAGCGGAATTTTTGCACTGTGCGCTGAGATGAGCGCGTCGACGACATTGTTGACGTCCCCACCAGCCATATAGTGTGCTTCGAGTTCATTACAAGAAATGTTGAGCCCTGCTTTGCGGGCGCTGATATAGGCATTGACAATCATTTGAGTGTCGACTTGTCTAAATTTCATACCTATCATTCTTGCCATAGAAATGTGCGCGCCTGATACGAGCGCTCTAAACCACAATCCAAACGGAAGTAGCAAGCAAATTATGACTGCAATAACAATCAAAACACCAAGAGCAATCAACCAGTACGCATAGGTTGGCATTCCTGCCAATAAATTTGTAATCATTATTTTCTCCTTTTAAACTAAGTATGTACTAGACTTTTTGGATAAAGATTTGGTCACCTTCAACTTCGACTACTTTGACGAGCGTGCCTTTTTCAAGGTATTCGTCGACCGAACTTGCGTCGTAAAACTTGTCGTCGATTTGAATTGTTCCGAATGGCCTACAGATTGTAACAGTCAAGCCCTCTTTGCCTTTGAGTTTTTGCAAAGATTTGTCTGCTTCCGCATAATTTTCAGGCAGTGCAGTTTCTTTCAAAACCATTGGCGAGCGGCTTATCAATCCGCGCTTTGCTGACCAAACTGCGATGCCGAACATAATGAGCAATATGATTGCAAAGATGACAATCAAGGCAAACATTTGTGTGACTGTGCCGCCATAAAGCATTTTGGCAACAATGCCGCCGACAAGGCAGACAATGCCGCTGATGCCGAATGCGCCAAAGCCCGGAACAAACATTTCAATTATACAAAGAATGAGCCCCAAAGTCAACAAGATTGCAGGAACTACATTCATTTCTGTAAAAAGCGAAACCACTTCGTCCCAAAACATACTTTTCTCTCCTTTGCGTATATTATAGCATTAAAAAATAAAAAATTCAATATGTTTTACTAAATTTTTTAGCACATTTTAAATTTATTTTTAGCGGACAAAATGGAATAAAAACTACCTCTCTACACTATGATTATATACAAAAAAACACCTGCTTTGTGTTATAGCAGGTGTAAAATTTTACAGGGCGCGGCGGACGATTTGGAGTGCGTTTTTCTCAAGGCGGCTCACTTGCGCTTGCGAGATGCCCACTTTTTGACTGATTTCAATTTGTGTTTTGCCCATAAAATAGCGCATTTCTAAGATTTCACGCTCCTTTTGGGGCAATGTTTTCAGTGCTTCTTTAATGGAAACTTTTGTTGAAAAGTCACTTTCGCTACAAGAGTTGTCGCTCACTTGCTCCATTAGCGAGATTGTGTCGCTATCGTCGTTGTAGATTGGGTCGTAGAGGCTCATAGGCTCGCTGATTGCGTCGAGCGCGATTGAGACGGCTTTGAAACTTTGGTTGAGTTCTTTGGCAATTTCTTCTATGCTAGGTTCGCGGTTGAATTTGCCTTCGAGTTTATCGCGCGCTTTTAGCGCTTGATAAGCGAGGTCGCGCATACTGCGCGTGACGCGGACACTATTGTTATCGCGGAGAAAACGGCGAATTTCGCCGATTATCATTGGCACGGCGTAGGTCGAAAACTTAAGGTTTAGTGTCATATCGAAATTGTCGATTGCTTTGATTAGCCCGACGCAACCGACTTGAAACAAATCCTCGGCGTTGGGATATCTATTTAAAAAACGGTGCATTACGCTCAAGACGAGGCGCAGATTCCCGTAGATAAAGTTTGTTTTCATTTGTTCGTCGCCGTTTTGCGCGCGCTTTAGCATTTCCGCTTGTTCGGCGCTTGAGTACTTTGGTAGTCGCGAGGTGTCGATGCCGCAAATTATAACTTTTGTTGTCATTCTTGCCACTCCTTTGCAATCATTATGTCCAAAACAAAAATATTTATTCGGCAATTTTGGCAACAAGTGACAATTTTTCTTTTTATTCCTTAATATAGGCGTTTTTTCTTGTTGGGAATTATCTTTTTCGGCGCTATAATTTGCTGATGATTGTTTACATTGAGTATGTTTTGCTTGACAACTTTATAATTGATTTTTTGATTTTGTATGCGGTGGCAAAAATTTTGAAACTGCACATTTCAAAAATTCGATTTTTGCTTGCGCTTGCCCTTGCGGTTGGCTTTGCGTTTATTACGCCATTTTTGAATATTGCGGGCGCGCTATTGTTTTTGGTCAAACTTTTGATGGGCGCAATCATTGTTGGGGTGGCGTTTCGGCTTTGCAAGATCAAACAGTTTATTCTTTCGTACTTATGTTTTGTTTTCGCAACATTTTTAATGGGTGGCATTTGCTACGGGTTGCAGGGGTTTATCAGCGGAATGCAGATTTTAGGCACACAGGTCAATTATCAAGCGGACTTCCCTATTTCGCTAATCTTTGTCGGTATTAGTATTTTCTACATTGGTGGCAAAAACCTATATTTTGCGCTGCGGCAAAAAAGACACAATGCGCGAATTTGCGCTATATTTTGCGGGCAAACACTTGACTTACTTGCGCTTGTTGACAGCGGCAATCAACTTTTGGACGAGAGCACGAAGCGCCCGATAACATTTATTAGTAGGCTGAAATTTAGTTCTGTTGCGACAAGCGCAGTTGACAAAATGCGCGGCTACAAGCAAATGATTTGCAGCACAGTTGGTGGGAAATACAATGTGATTGACACTTTTTTGGTCGACAAGTTGGTTGTTTCAAATGGCAAAGCGCTTGTTGATGCGCGCGTGGCGGTGGTTGACCTCAGCACACAGCAAGGGTGCGATGCAATTATTAGTGATAGGTTTTTTGATTGATTGCATAAACTTACATATTTTATTCATATATTTCATTAGGAGTTATTATGATTTTTAAAAAATTAATACAATTTTTCAAAAAGTTGTTTACGGGTAAAGGGCTTATTGAGTGTGAAGATTTTGTTTTTTACATCAGCGGCACGGAACTTCCTGCTCCACTCAATGAGGAAGATGAGGCGTTTTATATCGCGCAACTTGCGCTAGGCGACGCGAGTGCGAAACAAACTCTGATTGAGCACAATTTGCGGCTTGTTATTTACATATCAAAAAAGTTTGAAAATACAAACATTGACATAGAAGATTTGATTTCGGTTGGCAGTATTGGGCTAATTAAGGCAATAAACTCCTTTAAAGGTGACAAAAACATCAAACTAGCGACGTATGCGTCACGCTGCATTGAAAATGAAATTTTGATGTTTTTGCGAAAATCAAAAAAACTAAAAACCGAAATTTCGCTTGATGAACCGCTAAATTCTGATATGGACGGCAACGAACTCATTTTATCCGACATTCTTGCGACGGACTACGATGTTGTGTACAAGTCGGTTGAAAGCGGCGTTGAAAAGCAACTTTTGTGGCAAGTCATTTTGAAACTGCCGCCGCGCGAGCAAGAAATTATGCTGATGCGCTTTGGGCTCAATGGCGTGGACGAAAAGACGCAAAAGGAAGTTGCCGATATGATGAACATTTCGCAAAGCTATATTTCACGCATTGAAAAAAAGATTATCAGCAAACTCAAAAAGGAAATGAAAAAAATTTACTCGGCGTAATTCATTTACGCCAATTTTTTTGTGCTATTTGCTTGTTATAATTGTCAAAAAATGTTATACTTTGATATTATTTAATCTTAGGAGATACATATTATGTGGTATTTGATACCAATTTATATTGTTGCAATAGCGTGCATACTGTTTTTGTCGGTTGCACTCGCTAGTATGCTCAATCAACTTGACAGACGCACAAAAATTTCTAGCGTGTTCCTCGGGGGCGTCGTTCTTGCGGGGGTTACATCTTTGCCAGAACTTTTTACGACAATTTCTTCCGCGTGCTTACTTTCCGAGCCAAATCTTGCTTTTGGCGGGATTTTGGGCAGCAATATTATGAACATCTTTATTTTGGCGATTTTCATAATCATTGCGGGCAAGTTGTTTGCGAGTGGCGAAATGAACAGGCGCAATTTAACGACGACGGTTTGCTGCCTTGTGTTGTCAATCATTGTTTTGGTTTATTCTTATTTGTCCGTTTCATTTGTCATTCCAGCAATCAATGTCAACGGCATTAGTTTTGCGATTATCATTCTCTATGCGCTGACGTTATACTTCAACCGCGGTGACAAAAAAGAACCTTTTGATGACGACAAGTCAATTACTTATAAATTTTCCCCCGCTCAGCTCGGTTGGCTGTTTGCGTTGTGCGCGATTTTACTCATTGTCTTTAGTATTGGGCTGACGTATCTCACTAATGTTATTGCGGACGCTTATACAATCAATAAGAACCTTGCGGGCGCGCTGTTTATCGCGATTGCGACGGCGTTGCCTGAGGTTGTGACGACGCTAATGTTTATAAAGATGAAAAACTTTAATCTTGCGACGTCTAGCATTGTAGGCGGCATTGCTTTCAACTGGCTTATTCTTGCCATTGCGGATATTTTCTATTTCCGCGGGTCCGTGTTTATGCAAGGCGAATCATCGCAGTTGCTTGCAATATTCTCAGTAATCTCGGTTGCGCTTTTGGCTGCGATGCTCGTGCTCAAACTTTTGGTCAAAAACCAAAACAAAGTCAGGTGGGCATACTACACAATGTCGGGCTTGATTTGCGCGGTGACACTTACATATCTTGTACTTGCCTTTGTCATTATATAAAATAGATTTACATTATAAATTTGATTGTTATCATTAATAAAAATAAGGAGTAGACTCATAAATTGAGCATAACTCCTTGTTTTTTTAATTTTACCTATCAAAGAAAACAATGTACTTGTGTTTCTACAGCAAGAAAGCGAGGCAGGTGGCGCCGATGATGAGGGTTGAGGTGGTGTAGATGATTGTTATTTTGGTTTCTTTTATGCCGAGTTTCTCCAAATGGTGGTGGAATGGCGCCATTAAAAAGACACGACGTTTAGTGCGTTTGTAGTGAAGCACTTGGATAATTACGCTAGCGGCACTTAGGACAAATGCAGCCCCGATGAGCGGCATTAGCAATGTAAAGCGCGTGAATATGCTCACTGCGGCGATTAGTCCGCCAAGCGCAAGTGAGCCGACGTCTCCCATAAAGATTTTTGCGGGATAGAAATTGTATATCCAAAAGCCGAGCAATGCGCCGACTGCGATGAAAATAATGAAAATCAAATTTTTTTGTTCGCTCACTAGTTGTGCGCTTTCGCCCATTTCAATATCTGCGGTATAGATTGATAGGAGCAGTATGCCGAATGTGAGCAAATACGCGAGGCTTGTCCCCGTTGCGAGTCCGTCGAGTCCATCCGTGAGGTTAACGCTGTTAGTGATTGCGAGCAGGACAAAAATTGTGAATGGTATGTACCAGATTGAAAGGTTAAATTCAATTCCGCAAAACGGAATTATTAAGGAACTGCCGATTAGTCCGCTATTGTATGCAAAAAACGTGATTATAATTGATATGCCAAACTGTCCGAGCGCTTTTTGGTAGGCGCGCAAGCCTAGGTTGTGGTGATTTTTGACTTTCAAAAAGTCGTCCAAAAAGCCGAGCAGTCCAAAGGCACACATTGTGGCAAGCGCGACGGTGGCGAGTTTACTATTGCCGCGCAAGAAAACTAGACTGATGACTATAATGGCGACGATAAAGATAAGTCCGCCCATTGTGGGTGTTCCCTCTTTTGCTTTGTGGAGTTCGACATATTCTAGTATGCTTTGCCTTGCTTTAAGTCGTTTTGCGAGTTTGATTACAAACGGCGCGATTGCGACTGAAAGCAGGAATGCGCACACCATACTTAATAGAAACATTTGCATTTTTTCACCTGTTTTTACTATATGCAAAATGTTGTTCTTTTATTCGCGCGCGGGGCGGCTGTATACATATGAGTACACAACAATGTAACAAGTTGCCCTTT
Organism: uncultured Clostridia bacterium; assembly: GCA_937914725.1. Taxonomy (GTDB): domain Bacteria; phylum Bacillota; class Clostridia; order Christensenellales; family UBA1242; genus CAKVOD01. The sequence goes on from CALDMJ010000024.1 coordinate 6,715, forward strand.
CGGCAAGGCTAGCCTTGACTACAGGCTTAGTTGTCATCTTACAACAATCTACGCCTCACCCCCACGCCTGAATCTATGCCGTTTGACACTCTCTGCTTCGGTAATGATTGCGTCGTCATCTTGGGTCGATATGATAAGGTCATTTTTTATATCTCTTGAATTTATAGTTAGCGGACTTGGAGGGTTTGGCGAGAGGTTTCGCGGTCGATGATGTCAAGCACGATTTCTTTGTCGGAAAAATGGTGTTTGACACCTTTGATTTCTTGATAGGGTTCTTGTCCTTTCCCTGCTATGACTATGACGTCACCGTCACGTGCGATTTTGCTGGCGTACTCAATTGCGTTTTGGCGGTTTTCTACCTTTATATAGTTTGCGGTAACTTTTTGCGTGCCTTTTTCAATTTGGTCGATTATGCTCATTGGGTTTTCGTAACGCGGGTTGTCGCTTGTCAATATGCTTATATCCGCAATTTTTCCTGCAATTTCGCCCATTATTGGACGCTTGGTTGCATCGCGATTGCCGCCGCAGCCAAACACTGCGATGAGGCGGTGGGGAGTCAATTCTTTGACACTAGATAAAAGGTTTTCGAGTCCGTCTGGGGTGTGGGCGTAATCAATGACAAATTGGTAACCTTTTGGACTTTTGTAGGTATTGTAGCGTCCGTCGACGCCTGTAACGGCTGCGACACCTTCGACAATTTTTGACATATCGATATTTAGTGCGTGGCAGCACGCGATGCTTCCGAGGACATTATAGACATTGTATTTGCCCCCGATATGAAAACAAAATTCCGCAATATCGTCAAAGGCATTGACAAAGAACTGACTTTGCGTGAGGTCAACATCGATATTAACAGCAAATACGTCCGACGGGTTGTCGATACCAAAACTGATAACTCGGTCGGCATTGCAAAAACGCGCAAAAAGGTGTCCAAAATCATCGTCGACATTGAAAATACAGTTTTTACTTTTATCTTTTTTGAATAGCTGCGCTTTGGCTTGCGCATAGTCTTGCATATTACCGAAGAAGTCTAAGTGGTCTTGTGTGAGGTTTGTGAAAATCGAACACTCAAACTGGATGCCGTCTACTTTATTAAAATACAAAGCGTGAGCGGAAACCTCCATAACGACATAGTCGCAGCCACTTTTTTGCATTTTACTGAGGAGTTCTTGCAATTCCATTGGGTCGGGTGTTGTCAAGTGCGCTGGAACAACTTTGTCACCTATCATATTTTGGTTCGTGCCGATTAGTCCTACTTTGTAGCCAGCTTTTTCCAAAATCGACTTTATTATGTATGTTGAGGTTGTTTTGCCGTTTGTGCCTGTGATTGCAATAATTTTGAGTTTTTTTGCGGGATTTTCATAAAAATTGCAGGCGCTGAGAGCAAAGGCGTTGCGGACATTCTGTGCAACAACTTGCGGGATACTGAGAGGCAACTCAGTTTGCGTGAGGACAACTTGCGCGCCGTTTTTGATTGCTCTTTCGACATTTGCTTGTGCGGCGGCAGCGTCCGTTTTTAGGTTGACAAACAAATCGGTCGGCTGGTCGGGGTCGAAACCGATTGTTTTTATCTCTTGTGCCGTGAGTCCTTTGACTGTCTTTAGTGCAATACCTTCGATTATGTTTTCTATTCTCATATTATCACCTTTTATTATTTTATGCTGATGCACTTGCGTGCGATATTTTCTTTCAGTAAAACTTGTCTTATCCATAGATTGTGTTTATGTATACACACTAGTCCACACCTTTAATTGCCATTGTCGCAATAGGCAAAATACTTTGTATTACAAAAACGACTATGTTATTAATAAAACGATGTCGTTT
>CALDMJ010000025.1 GCA_937914725.1 uncultured Clostridia bacterium
CTTAATTAATAAATTGCTTATTCGTTGTGCAATTGCTCGTTGCAATCTCATATTTCACCTTTTTATATATGATTATCTTATTAAGAATGATATCATAAAATATAGCAAAATAAAAGTAGTTAAAGTAAAATGGTTTGAAAATAATTACGAATGTGCTATAATCTAAAAATAGGAGATAGTATGGCAAAGTCGAACAAGAGAAAAAGCCGTGCGCACCAATTTGCTGCTGCGGTTGCGTGGTTAGTTATGTGCGCGTGGTTGTTTGCAGGTGTGGCGACAGCAGGTGTCGGTATTTTTGAAAACAAAAATGCAAACTATAATATGCAAGCAAGCAGCTTGAGCGCGAGCGAAATTTTAGTGCGACAAGTGGGAACAGTGGGCGACGCTTCGTTTTGCGCAAACTTTAACCGCAATGACGTGTCAAACATTCATATGAACTATGCAGTGATTGCAGGCAGCGAAACGGAAGTCAATGAAAAGATAAAAAGTTCGGTTGTTAGCAAAGTTGAAAAGTATGCAAAGTCCTCATTTGATAAAAGTTATTTTGTTATGGGCTTGATACAATTTTCACTTACTGAGGACGGTGCGCCAATGACTGATTTTTCGGATTTAGCAAGCGTCGAAATGGAAATAACGGTTTCAAACAACGCAAAGAATGCAAAAGATTCATACCGTGCAATTTTTGTTAAGACCGACGCAGCAACCGAAAACGCGATTGTCAGCGGTTCATATGATTTGCTTGACGAAATCGACCCGCAAACATTTGTCGGCAAAAACGTTTCGTGCAGAGAGAACGGGAAAACAAGTGGTGGCACAAACTGCTTGCTGACTATTGATGCGGACAGCGATGGCTTTATTTTTCTAATGAATGTAGGCAATCCGCAAAGCAGCACAGGGCTTATAATAATGATTGTGGGCATCGCGTTGAGTGCGATTTTGTTGATAGTAATTTTGCAAATTTTCCGCAGTTACAAGCGCGAAAAATTGCGCATAGCATCGAATGGAAAGTATAACGCGAGCGAAATCAAGGAAGTGCCAAAACAAAAGACGACGGGAGGCGAAAGTTCAAGCGTTGCAAGTTTGACAAACACCAGCACACCAAATATGGCAGCAGTGTGCAACGCGTTGCCGAAAAAGCCAAGTGCGCCACCCAAAGCACCTGCTAAGCCGAAATTGCCGAAAAAAGATTGATTTAGTTATCAAGTGTAGCAAAAATTGAAATAAACTAAAATAAAAGGAATTAAACATTATAATAGGGGTAGCAAAGAAAATGAAAGTAGTGATAGTAACGGATGCCACAAGGGCATTTGGAATTGATATGGTATCGGAACTGTGTCGCGAGGGATATTTTGTTATCGCGATTGCGCGCGATGCAAAGGAGAGCGAGTTTATCAAAAAGACGGTTACGCACCGCTATGATTTTGCGCAAATTGAAACATTTGTTGGTTCGTATGATAGCATACGCTCGCTGCGCCAAGTGGTTTTGAATATTCGCCTGCTTGCGACGGAGCATAAGTTTGACGGAATTTATGCGATACTATGCAATCAAGAGCGCGTGTATGCTGAGTTCAAGTATAACGAGGACAAAATTGAGCGTACTTTTATGGAAAATTATTTAACAAATATTTTCCTTGCTGAGTCATTACTTGATTTTTTGCAAAACGAAAAGGACAGTCGAGTTATTTTGCCGACGCTGTCACAAAATCAGTTAGTAGGCATAAATATGGCTGACATATATCGCGAGAGGTCGTATGACCCACAAAGCGCGATTAGGCAATGCAAGTTTGCAAATGCGATGATGGCGGGATACATCAATGCTTCGCTCAATGTTGGCGAACATCCTGTGCGCGCGATACTATACGAGGCACGTGATGTTGCTACAGATGAGGAACTTGATAAGGAGAAGCCTCAAGGCAGGTTTGCGCGAATGTTCAACAAGCCGACGGAATTTGATGTTTTAATGAATACGATTATTGCGACCGTTAACGACAAGTCGCGCGGCGGGGTTTGCTACAAGGCGTCCAAGCCGATTGCGGCGCCTACGGTTTGCGCTAACAAGGACTTGTGCGAGAAGTTTTGGCTGCTTAGCGAAAAAATCTCCAAACTCAAATACTTCGACTAGTGCGATAGCGCACGGCTGCAGGTGCTGTTCCTACACGCAAATTACTTGTATCGTGTGACATATTTGGTGGTGCTGTATGCAGGCTGTAGATACTAGCGGGGCTAGCCCCTCTGCTGTGGTTGTTATTCCTACAAGTAAGTTGTTTTTGCGGGCGGCAAAGTCGGTTTTGTTCACTTACTTTTGTTCTCGCGGGCGCACCGCCACTGGTACTGTCCCTACACACCACTATATTCCGCGGGCGTATAACTTTGTGCTTTCTAAGAACTTGTGACTTCGGTGGGAATAGCCCCGCTGCTGTGGGTACTGTTCCTACGTGTCAATTGCTTTTGTAGACGGCGAATATATGTTTTTCCTACTTAGATTTGTTCTCGGTAGCGCACGGCAGTGGGTACTATGTCTATGCGTCAGTATATAATTAACTAAACCTTATTATTTCTGGTAAGGCACTCTCTCATTGTCATTTCGACCGAAAGCGGAAATGCAATTTCCGCTGCAGCGGAGAGGGCCAGACGGCACAGGTGCAGATGTGGGTTGGTACGTGTAAGTTGTTGTGCGACGGCAACCAAACCTGCAGTCAAGGCTAGCCTTGCGGGAACGGCAACCCGCTATATTATGGGCGAGAGTGCAATTTGACCGCGCTAGCATTCAATGACATAATAGCATTCAATAACATAAAATTGTAACATTTATAAAATTAAAGGTAAACCTTAGAAAACTGAAAATAAATAAAGGAGGTTGGCGCGCACAAAAAGTGATGTGCGCGAAATAATATGTTTGTAGATAGAGCAAAAATAGTAGTAAAAGCGGGCAATGGCGGTGACGGCAAAGTTTCGTTTTATAGAGATAAATTCACAACTAACGGGGGGCCAGACGGTGGCGACGGCGGTCGCGGTGGCGACATAATTTTGCTTGCAAGTCGTGATGTCAACACGCTTGTCGATTTTAAGTTTCAAAGACATTTTCGCGCGGGCAACGGTGAGTGTGGTGGCAACAACCATTGTACGGGCAGTGATGGCAAGGATGTTATAATAAAAGTTCCGTGCGGCTGCGTTGTCAAAGACGCAGAAAGTGACAAAGTCATTGTCGATATGTTTGAAGAAGGGCAAAAGTTCACGCTTTTGCGCGGTGGTAACGGCGGAAAGGGCAACCAAAATTTTGCGACATCGCGCCGTCAAGCGCCAAACTTTGCACAAAAAGGTTTTTTGACCGAAGAAAAAGAGGTTGTGTTAGAGTTGAAAACAATTGCGGACGTCGGGCTCGTCGGTTTCCCTAATGTCGGCAAATCTACACTGCTTTCCGCAATCAGTGACGCAAAACCAAAGATAGCAAATTATCACTTTACGACACTTGCGCCAAACTTGGGTGTAGTTAAGTATTACGAAAAAACTTGTGTAGTTGCGGATATTCCGGGGTTAATAGAGGGCGCAAGCGAAGGTGCTGGACTCGGGCACGAATTTTTGCGCCATATCGAACGCACGCGCATTTTGGTGCACGTCATCGACATCTCAGGCAG
>CALDMJ010000026.1 GCA_937914725.1 uncultured Clostridia bacterium
TTGTCGCCGCAATCTCGTGCCGTAAGAGTCAAGCCAAGTGCTTTTGAAACGACTAACGCGTCATCAAAAAACATTTCATAAAAGTCGCCCAATCTATAAAGTAAAATGCAATCTTTGTATTCATCTTTCTTTAGTAGATATTGTTGCATCATAGGTGATAATTTTTTACCCATCTAATCCTCCAAAATTTGCCCATAAAGTTGATTGTTTTCGATAGAAATAATTTTTACATTGATAAAATCTTGCAAATTCAACTTTGCGTTTTTCACTACAATTGTCTTTCCGCTGTCTGTTTTAACAACATAGGTACTCTCATCTATCTTTGAGTCTACAATGCAGTTTTCAGTTTGCCCAACCATATTGCGTGAAATTTCTTTTGAAATTTCCTTTTCTAGCGCAAGAAGGGTATTGACGCGTTTGTGTTTGTCGTCATCGGATACTTGATTTGGCATATCAGCAGCAGGAGTCCCCTTTCGCGGTGAATACATAAATACAAATAAGCCGTTGTATTTTATACGCTTAACAAGTTCATATGTATCGTTAAAATCTTTTTCAGTTTCTCCGGGAAAACCGACAATAATGTCACTTGTTAGCGAAACATTTGGGATTAACTCCCTAATCTTTTTGATTGTATTTTCATAATGTTCGACAGTATAATTTCGATTCATTCTTTTCAAGATTTCGTTATTGCCCGACTGAATTGGGAGATGTATTGTTTTTGAAATTTTATCGTTTCGCGCAATTGTTTCAATAACATCATCCGTTAAATCTTTAGGGTGTGAAGTCATAAATTTTAATTTAAAATTGTATGGTAAATCTGCAATTTTTTGCAAGAGGTTTGCAAAAGTTGTGCCGTCATCCAAGTCTTTTCCGTATGAATTTACATTTTGCCCCAAAAGAGTTATGACTTTGTAGTTCCCAGTTTTTAAAAGCGACTCTACTTCCAATATGATATCTTGCATTTGCCTACTTTTTTCGCGCCCACGAACATATGGCACAATGCAGTACGTACAAAAATTGTTGCAGCCATACATTATGTTTACCCATCCGTTGTAACCGCTTGTTCTCGCCATAGGTACATTTTCAACTATGTTAAGCATTTCGCCATCAATCGCTACAATACGATTTTTCGTATTGTCGTAGTCATCAAGAAGTTTGCCGAACTTGCCGAGGTTGTGAGTGCCGAAAATTATGCTAATAAACGGAAAGCGTTTGTATAACAAATCCGCCATACTATTTTGTTGGCTCATACACCCGCAAACTGCGACGATGAGGTTTGGGTTTTTCTTTTTCAAGTGCTTTATTGCACCGATATTGCCCAAAATTTTTTCTTCAGCGGACTTTCTAATGCAGCAAGTATTGAAAACTATGACGTCAGCGTCTTTTGT
>CALDMJ010000027.1 GCA_937914725.1 uncultured Clostridia bacterium
TGTTTTTTGCCCACTTATTGAACCACCGTCCAAGTTATATGTTATGCTATACGATATTGCTGTCCAATTGGCGATGTAAGTTTTATCTCCTGTACTACCTTTTGTGATTGTTACACTGGTTTGCGGCGTTGTTCCGTTGTTTCCTGTCCAGCCGCTAAAGGTGTAGCCCGCTTTAGTTGGAGTTTGCAACGTAAATGTTGAAGTCTCAATCGTATAAGATGTTTTTTGCCCACTTATTGAACCACCGTCCAAGTTATATGTTATGCTATACGATTTTGCCGTCCAGTTTGCTTTGATGGTGCCGCTGCTTGAACCAAATGTGTAAGTAAAACCACTCACTGAGCCTCCTCCGCTCGTTAGTGTATAACCACTCAAAGTGTAGCCCGTTTTTGTCAATTGACTAGCACTTGGAAGAGAATATGTGCTATTTTGCGCCCCTTGTGCTGTATTTGAAACACCGCTTGCAAATGTTCCACCATTAGCATCAATTGTCAATGTTTGTGTCTTAGCGGCATTCGCAACAATCTTTGTAGAAACACTTAAATTGGAAACGGAAACCGCCAATTTACCATTCTCGTAAGTATATGAGTAATCACAAACCCCGTTTACTTTCCCACTACCATTTGCAGAATTGACATTTATAGATGTACCATTCAAAGTAAATGAATTTATTCGAGTAGCACTGCGTTCAGTAAAAGTTACAGTAGCGCTACCTTTTTCAGTCGTGTTGTTGGGCACTAGATAATTTTTATAATTATAAGTTGTTACCGTTTGAAGATTTCTAGAAGCCGTAGATAATGTATAAGTTGGCGCTGTCCCACTACTAGCGGTGCTGCTGGCAGATACCTCACAAAGTTCCTTTGCTAGGGAATCAACAGAGAGATGGAGCGCTACACGGACGCCGCTACTTAGGTCAACACCGTTGCAGCTACCTTCACCCCTTGCGTTGATTCCGCGCGCGTAAACGTAATAGTCATTGTCTGAATAGCCAGAACGCACCCACGCCTCGGAATTTGATGCTCGGTCATAGCCGTTGAGTTCCCACAAGCCTGTACGACCGTTAGTTGTAGTGGTATCTATGTCCTTATATCCGATATTATCAATATTATCAATATTATAAACCCGTAGCGTTGCACCAGGGTTTGAAGTGCTTGACACGCTTGTCAAATCTCCCGCTTCTTTTTCTGTCCATGCTGCAAGTACTTCATACCCGCTTGGTATCCATAATAAATCTTCCACATTGTCTAGCCCATTGTTTATGCTATAACTTGTGTTCCCGTTTGAATCGTGTTGATTTGTCGAACTTTGCCAACTACTTGGCACATCTTTCGGCGCTACTAAGTAATTTGTTCCGTATGCACTTGCAACTTTTGATTGCAAGGATGAACTCCCTGTGCTGACAAAATCACGCAAAGTATCACTTGTTAAGTAGTTATTATCGATACCAGTTGAGTCAAAAATAGAAGTCGTTGTGTATGTGTCATTCATATACAATGTGAGGACGTCACTTGTGTCGCCCATTGAGCGATATACTACTTGCCATTGCACTGCTTTATCGTCACTATTTACTATTGTATCTCCAAATAGTGTAACAAGCAGTTGGGCGTTTTTTGTACTTGTATCCAACTTGCCAAAATCTTCACAAGTTAGTGCGGTGTATGCACTACCTGAATTTGGCGTCGTGTTATTTTCTGTTACGCCATTCCACACGGTTGTTGAATTGATGTAGGCAAGTAAATCATACAAAACTTCCCCGTCCACAGTGTTTTTGCCTGTGAATAATGGCTTGCTTGCCGTGTTTACTTGTGTCCACGGCGCGTTTGTAAACTGCACTCCGTCGCTAGTTTGCCCAGCATTCAGCGGCGCTGATTTTTTGCTGCTAAATATTGGTATCATTGCTAGCACTAATAGTGCGCAAAACACCAAAAGCCACGACACGATTTGCGTTGCGGCACTTAGAGTACTATATTTAGTTTTATAACTTGGGTGA
>CALDMJ010000028.1 GCA_937914725.1 uncultured Clostridia bacterium
AATGGACATTAGAGTTACATTCCACGCACAACAAGGCGAATTGTTTGGTTCGAACACCGCAATTTCAGACGACAAAAAGACGGGTACGCGCGAATATAAGTTTGGCGACAAATTTAATGTTGTCAGCGAAATGCCAAGCGCTAGACTCGACGGGTATAGATTCCTTGGCTGGTTCACGGAACCTGATGGCGGTTTCCAAATGACCAATGAGAGGGAAATCACTATTCCTACAAACTTTGACCTTTATGCTCAATTTGAACCATTTTTGTATGTTCTCACAATCGACCCTCAGGGCGGGGTGTTCAACGATTCGCAACACACATACGATTTTGAGAACAAGCAAGTTGGGGATGAAATTATATTCAACACACCTACGCGTGAGGGATACCGTTTTGTTCGATTCATTATGACAGGCGCAGGCACTTTGACGGCGCAAGACGAACAACTTTCGAGTTATAAGTTCGTGTTTGGCGCGGGCAATGCGACACTCACGGCGCAATGGGATAATGAAAAGTACATTGTAACATTTGATTACAACGGCGCTGACGGAGGAGATACGACGGCGACACTTGAGGTCACATACGACCAAATATACGACGCGCTACCTGTTCCAACAAAGAGCGGGTACGATTTTGCGGGCTGGTTTACGACTGCGGGTGATGACGGTATGAGAATCGACAATACCACGACTGTCAAGACCGCGCGCGACCACACACTTTACGCACACTGGGAGTTGCACAAGTACAAGTTGCAAGTGCTACTTTTGGGCGGCGCGATTGACGGCAAGGAAACTACAGATGTAGAGTTTGAGGCGTACTTCAATGAGACTATCAATTTCAGTATTCCAACGCGCTATGGTTATCTTTTCAATGGGTTTGAAAAAGATGGTGAAAAGGGTACGTTTGACATTCGCAAGAATGAAGGAAAGGTTTACTTTAAATTTGGTGACGACAACTGCAAGTTGACGGCCATTTGGGAAAGAAAGGAAATCACTGTCAACTTTGACTACGATTTTGCTACAAGCGGCAACGAGATTGAGAGCAAAACAGTCAAGTTTGATGAGCAATATGGCGAATTGCCAACGCCAGCAAAGGCGGGTTATGACTTCGTCGGCTGGTTCGACAGCAGAGTCAGCGAAAACCGCGTGCAAATCATTCCTTCAGTTCTTGTAAAGAACGCGGACACTC
>CALDMJ010000029.1 GCA_937914725.1 uncultured Clostridia bacterium
GCGATATAAATCAAAATGGTTCAACTCGATGCCGTCCCCTTCATACGTGTTCAAAAGCACAAAAGTTGGGCTTGTAATGGTAGCTGTTATGCCCAACCCCTTAGCAAATCCTTTGGAAAATGATGTTTTCCCCGCGCCCAAATCGCCAATTAGTTCAATTACCGTGCCTAGTGGCGTAGTTTTTGCAATCTTTTGCGCGATTGCTTCAGTCTCTTCGACACTATTAGATATAAATTTTTCCATACGAATATATTAACAAAATTTACGAATTTTGTCAATTGAATTATAATACTGATTTAATTTGTCAATAACAATGTTGAGGTACAATATGTTCAAACTAGCATTTTACATTGACGAAATTTTTAAACTTGTATTAATTTTTTTTATATCCCTTGTTTTTTATCGAGCAACCTTGCTGTCTTTTTCTATTTGTTTACTTTTGGCGGGCTTGACAACTATAGTTGTCGGGGTTCTTTTATTCTATATTAAACTAAAAAAAGATGCCAAGCTTTCGCTCAAAAACGAACAAATCCAAAAAATTGAAACAATCAAAATGCAACTTAGCAATGCGAGTCATCTTGAGTTGCGAAAATTTTTTGCAAAGTTGTTATCGCTTGAACCAAATTCAAAAGGCGAATTACTTAAAAATGTCGACAATCAAAAAACTTTATATATACCTTACTTTGAAAAAGAAGTGTTTGATTTAAACGATTTATTGTCAGTATATAGAGAAAACAAAAATCGCAAAATTGACGAGGTCATAATATTTTGTACAAAGTTTAGCGATGATTGCCTTGCCACTTCCAAAAATTATAAAAAAATTAGATACATCATAATGAATTTAAAAGACATTTATTTAAAACTGATTGAACCCACACAAATCTTTCCAGAAATAGCAATTGAAGCACCTACAAAAGAAAAAATCACGCTTGCAAGACTCAAAAAATACGCCTTTGAAAGAAAACGTGCTAAATCATACTTCTTTTGCGGCATTGTGTTGCTATTCTCTAGTTATTTTGTTCCACTACGTATTTACTATCTCATTTTCTCAGGACTAATGTTTATTTCTGCATTAATTTGCATTTTCATTCACAACCGAAAGAACGAAATCTAATAGTATTTACCCGCACTTTCTACTTAGCAAAAAAAAAGACGCACAGGTCTTGCGCATCTTATTGTTCTTCAGTCTTATTTTTTTCAAGGTCAACAACTTGTTTGCCATCATAGTATCCACAAGCTTTGCAAACTTGGTGATTAGCCATCAATTCGTGACAATTAGGGCATTCAGTCAAAGTAGGAGTTGTGATTTTCCAACTTGATGCCACTCTTTTATTTCTTCTTTGTTTAGATACCTTCTGCTTAGGAACTGCCATTCTTTTATCCTCCTATTTGATGTTCTTCAGCACTGCGAATGGAGAAGTGCTAGTATCTTCTCCACATTCGCAAACGCCAAAGTTCAGATTTGTATAGCAATGTGGGCATAACCCTTTGCAGTCTGCTTTGCAAAGCAACTGCGCTGGCAAGGAAGTAATCAAACTATCCTCAACCAATTTTGTTATATCGACCGTATCGCCCTTAAAGTAGTACGCGTCGTCTCCTACATTTGAATTTGCGGGCAAAATATTATCTTCAAATTCAAACTCGTGCAACGTGTCCACTTTTTCGCCACATCGGTAACAATTGCCTTTTAAATGGATTAAACCCCTTCCTCTACACTCGACATATTCACCGTTGTAGCAATACTCAACAACCACTTTGCAAACATTATCGCACTTGTCACACATTGCTTCCAAAATGTCACAATTTACAACAATTTCGCCTTGTGTGGAAAGAATATTGCCACTTTGCGCTTTTGCCAAATTCAGATCTAATAACATAGTTCTCTCCATATTTTGACTTATAAAGTATATACGATTTATCAAATATTGTCAATCATTTTTTCAAAAAAAACTAGAAACTACCAAAAATATTTTGCATTTGGGCTTTAAATAATGTATAATGTTTGTATTATTATCAATTAGGAGTGATTATGGCAAAAAATTTGACTAAAATGCTTAACCCCAAAAGTATAGCGATTATTGGGGCTTCTCAAAAACCTGATAGTGTTGGGTTTCGTCTCATCAACAATATAATAAACAGCGAATTCTGTGGCGATATTTACCTTGTCAACCCTAAGTACGATGAAATCCTTGGGAAAAAGTGCTACAAATCGGTTTGCGACTTACCTAAAACGCCTGACCTTTCAATTATTGCAATTCCCGCGGTTGCAGTCTATGAAAACATTGTTCAAAGTACAAAAGTTGGAATAAAGAATTTTTATATCATTTCCGCTGGCTTTGGCGAAATGGGCGCCGAAGGCAAAAAAATTGAACAAAGCCTTGCAATACTTGCGTCCGAAAACAATTTGAACATTATCGGTCCTAATACTATAGGTTTTGTGAACAATGAAATCGGACTGAATGCCAACTTTTCACAATCCAAATGTCACAACGGCAATGCAGCATTGATTAGCCAATCGGGAGCCCTTGCAAGTGGTATTATGAACATTTTTGATGCCACACAAGTCGGTTTGAAATATTGCATTAGTCTCGGAAATCAATGTGACGTCGATTTTGCTGACTTGATAGATTTTTTCGGCAGTCAAAAAAATATAGAAGTTATAATGCTTTATATGGAAACTGTGAAAAATCCTAGTAAAATGATTGAAGTTTGCAAAAGGTTCAATAAAAAGATTATTTGTATAAAGTCAGGGACGAGCGCACGTGGCGCACAAGCAGCATCCTCTCATACTGGCGCCTTGGCAAGTTCCGATGTTATTACGGATGCATTCTTGCACCAGTGTGGCATAATTCGTGTTGATTCTATTGATGCACTTGTCGCAGTTGCTTCCCTTATGTCTACCACAAAAGTAAACAAAAAAATTGATGCAGTTGCTGTTATCACAAATGCGGGCGGTCCGGCAATTATGACCGTTGATACACTAAGCAGACTTAATGTAAATTTATATGACTTTACCGATAGCGAAAAATCGGCAATGCGTGAGTACTTACAAAGGCAAGCATCAGTTAAAAACCCAGTTGATATGGTGGCATCCGCAAGCGTTGATGACTATAAAAAAACACTAGAGCTTTGTTTAAACAACGAAAACATTGACGCAATCATTTGCATCCACCTCTTCATTATGGGAACCAAAAGCCAAGAAATCGCTCAAATTTTAGAAAATTTAAAATTGCAACATCCTAACAAGTGTATTGTAGGGATTTTTATCACAAACGAACAATCTTTTGACGACATCAAAAAAATGAATACACATTTTCCAGTCTACAGTTCAACCGATCTCGCTGTACTCGCAATCAGCAAAGCGAATTTATCAATAAATACGGAAAAATGTAAAATAAAACAAATTAAAAACAAAAATATTGAAAAAATCGTATCCTCCGCTAAATCAGACAACCGTATGCTAACCACATTTGAATCACTAAATGTTTTGAAAGAACTAGATTTGCCACTCGTAAAGTATGCACTTGCAAAAAACGCCACTGAAGCGGTTTCCCTTGCAAAAAACATAGGTTACCCAATGGCAATCAAGATTACATCAAAAACAATAACTCACAAAAGCGATGTCGGCGGTGTTAAAGTAGGTATTGCTAACGAAAAAGAACTGACCGCAGCGATAAATGAAATTTTAAACAACTTAAAGAAGAAAAACTTAGAAAAACAAATTGACGGCTTTATATTGCAAGAAATGAAATCAAGTAAGCGTGAGTTTGTTTATGGAATTATCAAGGATAGCAACTTTGGGCTTTGCTCAATGTTTGGGCTTGGCGGCATATTTGTTGAAGCAATGAAAGATGTTTCATTTAAAGTTCTTCCTACAAATGAGCAAGATATTGAAGAACAAATAAATGCTTTAAGAACATCGAAACTGCTCGGCAAAATTAGAAACTTACCTGCTGCAAATTTAGAGCAGTTAAAAGATGTAATGCAAAAGATTAATAATTTTGCAACAAGTTTTGATATTTCCGAACTTGACTTAAACCCACTTTTGATTGACGACAACGATGGTAGCATTTCACTAATTGATGCTAGAATAAAAATGTAATTTATATCATACTACACAAGATATGGGGTATTCCACAAATAGAATACCCCATATCTTGTGTTTTTACGTTCACAAATTAATCAAGTTTCAATTTTAAAATCGCCATTAATTCTTTCCAAAAACTTAATCAAATCAAAGTTTTCATCTTCCTTTTCTTCATAGAGATTGGAATTTTTTATAAGTTCTTCGGCAGACTTTTCATCAATCACGTAATATTTCTCAATAATACCATTGTCATTCTTTATTTTAAACAAATCGTATTCGAAAAACAAACTAAATGGCAAAAGTGCAAAAACTATTCCACCCATTAGAATAGAGAGACATACTGTTTTCTTCAAAAAATTCGTCATTTTCTCTACTCACTTGGCGTTATTGAAGCATCTTGTTTGGGGGAAGCATCTGTCTCCTTACCTTCTTCTTGAGTTTGAACTTTGTTGTCGTCACCACTATTTTTTAAAGGTTTGATTTTCAAAATTTCAAAAAGCTTTTCTATATTTTTTCTTTCAAAACTTTCGACACTATTTGCTAAATTTATGATTTCTTCCTCAGCACAGTTATGATTTACAACTGCTTTAACAAGGTCAATAATTCCCATCATAGTACCAACAAGCATCATTTCAGCAATGTGCTGCGCACAAGACGACGACAACAAATTGAGTTTAACAGAAATCCATACTTGTGTTTTTTGAATAAAAGAATTGTCCTTCAAATTATAATCCTTTGATTGCGAAAGCATAACGACTTCTTTTTCAAAAACATAGTACTGGCTGAGTTCGCGACTCAATTCAACTGTTATATCATTTAGTTTCGTTGACGACAAAATATTTTCAATTGACTGAGTCGCGATTCTCACATTTTTATAGATTGCGATTAATAATTTTTGACTATCGTTATTAAAATTTTCTTTTCCCATAATAACTACCTCGAATTATTATGTGCAGTTTTCATAAAAATATTAGAATTTTATTATAATAATTTATCCAATGATACAAGTTCGCTTTTCTCAAAATCGTTGCGCGCTAAACTTTGGTTTTCATTGTTTAGAACGACATCATTTGACAGTTTTTTGTAAAGTTCCAATTTCTTTATAGTCAAAATTTCAACGTCAAAAGAATTTTTCAAGCATTTGACAAGGTTCATTATCTTTAGATTACTTTTTTGCCCGCAAGCAATGATGCAGTCAAATTTCCCATTGTCAAACTGTATATTTTCCACAAGTCCGCAAATATCTACAACACTTTGTTTCTTTTCGTCAAACACTTCACAGTTTAATTTGTTCAAATTTATTCCATTTCCCAAGCTTCCAATTTGAATTTCAAATCTTGCAACATCAATTAAATTGTAAAAATCAGGGCGCGCCTCAACTTCTTTTGTCCAAACAACCTGCAAGCCGCTAGGTGCATTCGCATTAAATCTACTCAAAAAATCAGCCCCGTCTTTAGTATATATTGTAAAGTACTCACATTCACTTTCAATCCCTAGCGAAGTTGGCGGACTAAAATACAATAGTTCGTGAGGATTAAAGCCCTGCGAGTACTCAACTTGAATGCCCGCCCTTTTTATCGTTTGAATTATGGCGTCGCGACAGTTCAAATATGAGCAAAAAGCAAAACTATCTACTTTCTTAAATTTTACGAGCAGCATTTTTGCACCCTCCTATTCTTGTGAGCCCACAGCCTGTGCATCCGCCACGACAATCGCAAGTTGTTTGCGCTTTACGTGACAAACGACGCTCATTGATTAAGTATTGTTTGCTGACACCTATATCTATTACATCCCACGGCAAATTTTGCGATTCGTCAATTTCGTTTAAGTATCTATCAATGTCAGTACTCTTTAATGCTTCCATCCACTTTGCTAAGTCAAAATATTCAGTCCAACCGTCAAAAATACATCCAAGACGATATGCTTTCTCTATCGTATACGATAACTTTCTATCGCCACGCGCTAAAATTGTCTCAACAAGGCTAACATCATAGTCGTGATAATTATAGTTGGCTTTGATATTTCTCAATTCAGTCCTCAAAAAGTTAATTGCTTTTTCAGCATATTCTTTGCTCTCAAATTTTTCATATTGAAAAGCCGTAAATGGTTTTGGAATGAAAATGCTTGTACTTATTGTTATTTTGGGTAATTTTCTTGTTTTGTTTATTTGTTGGTACAGTTGCTGTATTTTTTTTGTAATATCAACAATGCCTTGCCAGTCATCCTGTGTCTCAGTTGGCAGTCCTATCATAAAATATAATTTGATTTTGTCATATTTTGCCTCAAACGCATCCGCAAGGCTTGACAAAATGTCATTTTCAGTAATATTTTTGTTAATGACATTTCGCAAGCGCTGCGTTCCCGCCTCAGGGGCAAAAGTCAAACTCGATTTACGGCTCTCAAATGAATATGCGCCTTTAAAACTATCGAGCCTTAGCGATGGCAACGAAAACTTCACACCTTTCAAGTCGTCCTCTGCCTTCAACTTTTCAATCAAGTCTAGCAAGTATGGATAATCACCGCTAGACAAACTAAACAAAGAAAGTTCGGTATAACCTGTACTATTTATAAGTTTTTTAGAAATTTCGACTATATTTTCAACGCTTCTTTCCCTAATAGGTCGATAGAAATATCCTGCCTGACAAAAACGGCAACCGCGTGTACACCCACGAAACAACTCCACTGCCACACGGTTGTGTACAATTTCAATATTTGGTACAACAGGTTTTTCCATATAAAACGCTTCATCCAAGTTTTCTACAATACTTTTTTTGACTTTCATTTGATATTCTACAATTGTAAAGCCATTATCTTCGTGCGTGTTATATAGTGAAGGTATATAAACGCCTTGAAGTTCTTTTATCTTTTTATAAAATTCAGCTTTGGTCATACCTATTTTATAGATTTCTTGAACTCTTTTATTTAAAACTTCGCCATCGCCTACTATAATCACGTCTAAAAAGTCAGC
The DNA here is from genome assembly GCA_937914725.1 of uncultured Clostridia bacterium. Lineage (GTDB taxonomy): Bacteria > Bacillota > Clostridia > Christensenellales > UBA1242 > CAKVOD01. The sequence continues at coordinate 7,056 of CALDMJ010000029.1, forward strand.
TAGTGGCTCTAAGTTGATAGCGCAAGGCCCCCCACCAATAATTATTGGATATGAATCGTTCCTGTCTTTGGCACGAAATGGAATGTTTGCAAGGTCAAGCATATAAAGAAAATTTGTATAACTCATTTCATACTGAAATGTAAAATGTAAAAAATCGAACTCTCTTAATGGGGTACGTGTTTCAAGCGAAAATAATTCAATCTCACGCCTTTTCAGTAAGTCAGCAAAATCCTTTTGCGGCGCAAAACATCTTTCACAAGTGCTTTGTGGCTGACTATTAATAACCTCATACAAGATTTTCATTCCTGTGTGCGACATACCTATTTCGTACAAATCAGGAAAGCAAAAGCAGTTTTTTATATATGTTTTGCCCGTTTTTATTGTTGAATTATATTCTCCGCCCAAATATCGTGACGGTTTTTCAATACTCAATAAATCTTCATAAGTTAGTTTGTTCATAATTTTTTTCCTTTATTTGTGTCATTTTTTAATGCCACTTGCCTCTTGCTTTTATATTCAAGGAATGTAATATTTTTTAGTAAATACATATACTAGATAAAAGCGAGGTAGAAATGAAAATAGTATTAACTGGGGGTGGAACTGCAGGTCATATAATTCCAAATATTGCGTTAATAGATGACTTGCAAAAACACTTTGATGAAATTTTTTATATCGGCAGCGGCAAGCAATTAGAAAAAGATTTAATTCTACCATACAACATAAAATATTTTTCTATTGAAACTCCCAAACTTGTAAGAAAATTTACTTTCAAGAATATGGTTATCCCATTGAAACTAATCACAAGCATTAATGATTGTAAACGCATTTTAAAAGATTTGTCACCCGATGTTGTTTTTTCAAAAGGAGGATATGTGTCGCTTCCTGTTGTTGTTGCGGCACACAAATTAGGAATAAAAGTACTTGCGCACGAATCCGATTTGACTATGGGACTCGCAAACAAAATCTCGAAATGGTACTGTAATAAAATTTGCACAACATTCGATTCAACCGCCAAAGGGAAAAAGTTTGTTTGCACTGGCGCACCAATACGAAAAGAATTTAAAAAATTTGACGCCGCCCCAGCATTTAAGAATAAATTACCTACAATACTATTTGTCGGCGGCAGTCAAGGCGCAGCCGCAATCAATAAATTTATTTTAGAAAACTTAGATACGCTAACTCTAAAATACAATATCATTCATTTATGTGGTAAAGGAAAATCAAGCGGCGCAAAACACGCGCATTATATAGAAATCGAGTTTTCTAACGATATGCCAACCCTTATCAATCAATGTGATGTTGTATTCACGCGCGGGGGGTCAAACGCCTTGTTTGAAATTTTAGCGGTAAACAAACCTATGATAATCTACCCGCTTTCTAAGAAAGAGTCGCGTGGCGACCAAATTGAGAATGCCAAATATTTTGAACAACGCAACCTAGGCGCATACATTCACAATTTAGATATAAACACACTTATAGATGTCATAGACAATTCAATCAAAAACAAAACAAGAATTGAGAATCATCAAAAAACATTTTATAAGGCAGGAAATAAAAACATATTGAATGAAATTATTTCCTTAGCGCGCAATTGAGTAAATATATTTACTGGCTGAACATTTCATCTAAAATATACAACTTTAAAATCATATTATACGCTAAATATGGTGTATTATATGTTCATAATACACCATATTTAGTATTTTGAATTAATCTCTAATACTTTTTCTTAACTTATCCATCAAGTCTATTGCAAGCGGGAACTCGCCTTCATAGCTTTGAGCGAGGTAGTTCATAGATTTTTCAAGATCAATTTCAACGCCCTCACCTTTTGCATAGGCAAGCGACAATAGATACAAAGCACGCAAGTCTCCACCATTAGCCGATTTTTCAAGTAAAGCAATTACATCGGGTGTGAAAGAATGATCCTCCTTGTGCGCGCAAAGTTGAATAGCAACTTCATATTCAGCAAACGGCGAACCTAATTTGCACGCTTTTTTAATTAATTCCCAACCTTTATTTTGGTCACGAGCAATAATTTTGTCATCGCCGTTATAATAGAAAGACCCCAACATATAAACTGCGTTAGGATAATTAGATATTGAAAGTTTTTCAAAAATCTTCATTGCTTTTTCCTGATTTTGAGCAGTTCCAAATCCAAACATATAGCAAAGTGCAATCCTAAATTGAGCAATTTGATTGCCAGCATTAGCACACTTTTGAAGCATCTTGAATCCTTCTTCATTATCATTATTTTTGAAAAAGAACACTGAGCTTTCTAGCATCGCTTCAACTTGCCCAGCATCTGCAAGTTCTAACCAAATTTGAAATGCCCTTTCTTCATCCTCATCAATTTTGAATCCAGCGTATGAACAGCAGGCATACTTATACTTATCAAAATCGCCTGCGGTTTTCAAATCTAATTTTGACGGGTCAAAACTGTCATATTCATTTGTATCTCCCAAAAGATAGAATGATTTTAGTTCGTTCAAAAATAAACTTTCCCCAGATTTTCTAATCATTTCTAAATCTTCTTTACTAATTTGCATAGATACTCCCTTTACAAAGCTCCGCTTTGCCTTACGAGTTATTATAACATATTCACTACAAAAATCAAAATGTTTGTAATAACTATTTTTTAGTTTTTATCTCTTTCAAGAGCGTATATGATTGATATTTCGTAAACAATGCGTCTAAATTTTTTTCTAAAATGACAGTTTGCAAATTGTTTTCGTCATCATAAACTACAAATATTGTGTAGTTTTGCGGATTTATAAATTTTATTAATTTATAAAGCGGCATTTCACTTGACACTGCAACCAAATTTATGTCACAACCTTTTTTCAAGTTTTTTTGAAAATCTTTCGCGAAAATCATTCGCTTGTACACGGCATTTTTATTAAAATTGAATGCCCCAGTCAGCATAAAAATTGAAGCGATTGCCAGTGCATAAAATGGTTTGAAAAATATGCTTATCACAAAAACTGCAAAAAACAGCATTGACAACCAAATTGCGGTTTTGCTAACAATTTTTTCAGTTTGAATAACATCCTTTTTTTTGCTAACAAGTGCCCTAAAAACGCGTCCTCCATCGAGTGGAAATATTGGCAGCAAATTAAATATAAATGTTATTGCATTTGCAAAAACAAATATATCTGTATAATAATATGTTATAGGAATTATCCACCAAAGCGCAACGAATACCACAATCAAAATCAAATTGACTAGTGGCCCCGCAATGGCTACTTTAATCTCATCGTTTTTAACAAATTTATCATCCGTCAAACTTAATTCCGCCCCAAACGGAAGGAGAGAAATTTGCTGCAACCTATACCCTAATTTGTGCGCAACAAAAGCGTGCCCAAGTTCATGCAGCAACGCTGAAATCAAGTAACTAATAAAAACCAGACCAAGGTTGACACAAAACGCAAGCACACCAAAAATCAAAAACAATGGGTGTATTCTAAATTTTACTCTTTCCATAGAATTTCACCATTTGAGAAGTCTAAGGAATCAAGAATCTCGCCATTTTGTGAAACAAAAAACTGCAAATCACCCAACAAGATGGCAAGTGGTTGCCCCTTCTGGACAAAAACATCGTCTTTCACTCCGAGTCCAATTTGCCCCGCAAAAACTGACACAAATTGAGAGGTGTGTTCTATTTTTATTTCTGCAACACCGTCCGTTAGCGTGCATATGCGTACTTTCCCCGATGCCGGTGCATATAAGATGCCTGAAGCCCCTACTATAGTTATGCAACCGTCATTGTTTATAAAGTTGTTATAATTTTTAAAACATAATTCATAGTCAAATGGTTGAGCAGATACTAAGCAATTGTTTTTATCAAACAATACGGAAATGTACTTAACCTTGCCTGTGTCGTCAAACAACTCTTCAGTCGGCTTTGTAGATTCTAGCGTTGTTTTTACGCTGTTAAGCAATGTATTCCAAAAATTTCTGTCAATAAATGATATTGACATTGCGCACATTAGTACAATCAAGCTGATTAATATATACCTAAATTTAATTGAACAAATTATGTTTTTTATTCTTTTCATAGTATATATTATGCTCTTGCGCAAGCAATTAGAATTTACAGTTTGTCCGGAACTATGCCAATAATTTTGAGTCGTCGCGCTATAGCGCAAACATTGATAATATATTCTCCCAAATCATTAACTTCAATGCAAATTTTGAAGTCGTCCCCTCGCACATCAGCATACTCGTTGAGTGTCATATAAATATCTGATTTCAAGAGTTCCGCCAATTTGTCAGGCTTAAAATGCTTATCGGTTGCAATGGCGCTCTTAACTCTATCAAGTGCGTTTGTCGATATATGAATTTCATTCATTTATATACTCCTTTTTATTTTTCGCTTTAAATATCCCCACAAACCTTTATACTCTTTTTGAAAATTTATAACATCGTTATTCCCGTAAATTATGTTGTCGGCTATCAATGAAAACGCCTTGCTAGATTTTGAGTTTAAATCTACTGCTCCGCCAAGATTTAACGCTGATATTATGCCATCATCTTCAGGCACAACCCCAATTAATGACACATCAAAAACATTTGCAATTTCATCAACTGATAACATTGTTTTATCGACTATCAAATCGCCCCTTACCCTATTAATTAGTAGGTTTATTGAACATAGTTCATATGTACTCAAAATATCAACTACTTTTGCCGCGTCTTTTATTGCAGAAATGTGTGGCGTTGTCACAACAATAGCTTCGGATGCGGAAAATACTGCGCGATGAAAGCCAAGATCTATTCCTGCAGGACAATCTATCAAAATGAAATCAAAACCATAGGATAACTCATCTACTATAGCTTTGATTTGCGTCTTACTTATTTTGGTATTGTTCAAACTTTGAGTCGATGGTAAAACGAATAAATAAGGTTCATTAAAATCTTGAATAAGGGCTTGTTTCAATCTACATTTCCCTTCTATACAATCAACCAAATCAAACACAATTTGTTGTTCAATTCCCATAACAACATCAAGATTATTTAATCCGATATCTACATCCAAAATGCAAACACGCTGTTTCTGGCGTGCCAAACTTGCACCAATATTTGCACAAACAGTTGTTTTTCCAACACCGCCTTTGCCACTTGTTATAACAAATTTTCTCGCCATAACCACCTCAAAAAGTATTATAACACTTATTCAAAGGTTTCTTGTTGAAAAAATTTAGCCGTTTGTGACAAAAATTTACAAGTTTTGTAGAAAAACAAATTCTTTGTACACCTATCGACACAATAGTCCAATTCCCTCATTTTACTAAAAATACCACATATG
>CALDMJ010000030.1 GCA_937914725.1 uncultured Clostridia bacterium
CAAGGTGACGCTCTACCACTGAGCCACTCCCGCGTTCCACAATAACAATATTGTGATTGGTGGGAACTATAGGACTCGAACCTATGACCATCTGCTTGTAAGGCAGGTGCTCTACCAACTGAGCTAAGCTCCCAATCAATGCTCCATTAGTATACTATAATATTTTGATAATGTCAACTAATTTTTCGTATATTTTTCAACTTTTTTTTTATTTTTTTTAATTTTCTTTAATAATTTATTCAAAAAAAGTATTTTTGACACAAACATTTAAGTAAACTATGCAAATTATAGTAAAATTTAGTGTAAAAGTCAAGCGAATTCATTATATTCTAATAAAATAAAGTAAAATACTTATGTCAACTTGCCTTGACTATAATTTCAGCAGTGATTAAACTAATAAATTTGTTTAAAAATAACATCATCCCCCCCATCTCAAAAAAAATAGCACAAAGGCCGATGCTTTGTGCTATTAAACTGCAACTAATAGATGTTATTTGCTGCAGTCTTTCGTGCAAGATGACTTTGAAGCACTGCGTCCTGCGCACGCTTTACTTGAACACGCTTTCGATGTACAAGCTTTGTGTTTGGCGCATTTTTCAGTTTTACTTGTTCTAGCCATTTCGACCTCCTGTGTGCAATGGGTAATTGCAATGTTGGCTGATGCCAACATATGAGAAAGTAGTTACAAACAAACAGTTAAGTTTATTTAGTTGTCAACTTCCTCAACATTAGTATGCCCCCTTCCCACAATATAATACAATATAGGCTATGGTAATTTTAGCCAATTTTAGATATCATAATGCGCTCTAGAATGTATGCCGCGGCAGTCTCGAGAAATTCAATTAACAAATGCTTTATAATTAAGATTTCACAATTGCGACGATATAAAGCTATGCAACAACCCAAAACACCAACAAAAGACCAAATTTATGTTTGGTCTCTTATTAGTGTGTTATATAAATGTAGTCAATTTATTCAACTGAAACAATATAATAATATACTGGTTGCCCACCATAGATTGCAGTTACTTCGCAATTTTCGTATTTTTCTGAAATTTTTTGTTGGATATTGTTTGCCTTTTTTTCGTCAATGCCGGCGCCGTAGAATAGTGTGATATTAACTGATTCGTCATTAACAAGATTTTCAACCAAATTTAGTAATGCCTCATCCAAATTTTCGCTTCTAGCACGGATGTGAGACTCATCTAACCCGATTATATCGCCTTCTTTAATTTCAAAACCGTCAACATTAGTAGTTCTAACAGCACTTGTTATAGAGCCGCTTCTCACCATTTTTGAGCTCTCGTTCATAGCACTGATATTTTCTTCTTTATTTGAATCGGCATTAAATGCTAAGATAGCGGAAATGCCTTGCGGAACGGTTGTTGTTGGAATAACAACAACTTGCTTTTGCGTAAGTGCTTTTGCTTGTTCTGCCGCAAGAATGATGTTTTTATTATTTGGGAATACGTAAACTAAGTTGGATGGAACTGCTTCAATCGCTTTTGCAATGTCGTCAGCAGATGGGTTCATTGTTTGCCCCCCCTCAATAACATAATCTACACCCAAATCTTTGAATACGGCACTAATTCCGTCCCCTGCACAAACGGAAACCATACCATATGGCTTTTGATTTTTGATAGTAGCGTTTTTACGTAATTCGCGGTTTTGTTCACGCATATTTTCAATTTTCAAATTGAAAAGTTCGCCCAATTCAAGCGCGTACCCTAGCGCTTTATTTGGCTCATTTGTATGGACGTGAACTTTTACAAGCGACAAGTCACCCGTGCAAATCAAGGAATCACCAATTGCAAGTAATTTTTCTCTCAATTTATCTATATCTGATTCGGTTGTTTTTTTGAACATATGGATAATCATAAATTCTGTACAATATCCAAATTCGATATCGGCAAGCGCTTCAAGATTTACGTGAAACTCTTTGATATTGTCAAGCGTTTTTGCGGTGTCTACCATTTCGAATTCAAATGATTCATCATTTATGATAATTCTATAAAAACCTTGGAATACAACCATCAACCCGCGACCACCAGCATCTATGACCCCTGCTTTTGCTAGTACTGGTAACAACTCAGGCGTTTTTTGCAATATTTCTTCACCTTTGTCGATGACGTATTTCATAAATTCTTCGAATTCTGGCATTTTCTTTGCTGCAGCCGTTGCTTCCTCAGCCATAACCCTGATAACGGTGAGGATAGTTCCTTCTTTAGGTTTAGCAACTGCTTGATACGCAATCGCTGCGCCTTCCTTTAATGCTTTAGCAAACTGTTTTGTTGTGATTTCAGAGCACGTTTTAGTTACTCTTGCAATTCCTTTCAAAATTTGAGAGAGGATAACCCCGCTGTTTCCCCTTGCACCACGCAAAGCGCCCTTTTCAAGGGCATCGCTCAAATCTTCTAAATTATTTGATGTGCAATTGTTTAATTCATTTGTTGCTGATTTTAGTGTGAGGAACATATTTGTCCCCGTATCTCCGTCTGGAACTGGAAACACATTAAGTGAGTCTACATACTTTTTATTTTGTTCCAAGTTGCTACAACCTGCGAAAATCATTTTTCTAAAGGTTGCACCATTTATTGTTTTTGTCATTATATCCTCCGAACGCTTGCAAAACGCAAGCAAAAGAAGGCATACAAAGTCATACTTTGACGCCCATTATATTTACGTTGATAGACTCCACAATCATCCCCGTGAAATCTTCTACATTATATTTTACTGATTTTTTCAAACTGTCGGCAACAGCGCTGATTGTGACACCATACTTTAAAATGACGCACAAATCTAGTGATATCTTATTATCGTGTGTATTTACTTTCACACCACGCCTATAGTGTCCCTTTTTAAATAGTTCTGCAATGTTATCGGAAAAACGTTTCGGAACCAAATCCACAACGCCGTAACATTCAAGAGCAAAATAACCTGCGACATTTGCTATCGCTTCATCAGAGATAGTAATTTTGCCGTAATTGTTTAATGTATGTACTGCCATTTCGCAATCTCCATTTTATTCGCTGTAACTCGACTAAGCATATTTTACTATATTTTATGTAAAAAATCAACTATATTCACAAAAAAATATGAATTGTTTTATAAAAATACTTGATTTTTTTTAATTTTTAGTGTATTATATACGAGTATTTAAAACACTTTGTTTTTTTTCTATGAGTTTTTGCACTTATGATATATGTAGAACAAATGGTTTTGTAAATGAATTAATTAATTCAAAAAATGAATCGGAGGTTAAAATTATGCCAAAAGTATGTAGTATTTGTGGAAAAGGCAAATTGAGTGGTAAGGCAATCGCACACTCTCACTCACACGTTAGTAAGAGGACTAACCGCCAATTTAAGCCAAATTTGCAAAAGGTTAAGCTTGAGGATGAAAACGGAACCGTTAGAACTGAGTGCGTTTGCACAAAATGCCTTAAAAAAGTTAACTAATTGACAAAAAAGACTATAGGGTTTGCCTATAGTTTTTTTTGTTGTTTTCTATCTTATAGATTATAATTATACCCTATAAAAACGTTATTTATAAAGCGTTTTTATTGTTAATCTATATCAAGTTCGCATTTATTCTTGTAGAACTATTTTCAAACAATATTGCATATAATAAAATAAATGAGGGAACAATTATGAAGATAATTTGCTTTAAAGCTCCAAAATTTTTACGCGGACTTTTACGTGTAATATTTAAATGTAAGGACGAATAAAATACATATTAAGATACCACAAGTGTCAATCATCCGTTTGATATTTCAATGAATTAATAGAAGTGGCAAAGTTTGCGGAATTTGCAACATAACTTCCGCTCACAAGTATGTTCGCGCCCACTTGAATGCATTTTTGTGCGTTGTCACCATTAATTCCGCCATCAACCTCAATTTCAAAATTGAGGCTTTTTTCTTCCCTAATGCTATCGTATAGTTTTATTTTTTCTAGCGCTAAAGCATCGAATTTTTGTCCACCAGAGCCTGCTTTTACGCTCATCACAAGTACCAAATCAACAATTTGTAACAATTGAATAACATTTTTTGCTGGGGTATGTAGGTCAATCGCTACGCCTGCTTTTATGCCTAGATTTTTTATTGATTCAATTGCAGTGCGACATTCGGTTAAAGTTTTAAAAACTTCGCAATGTATTGATATTGAATGTGCCATTTTGCAAAACTTCAAATATTTGGTCGGCTCAACAACCATCAAATGTACATCTAATGGTAATTCAGATGTTGCTGCAAGCTTTTCAAGTTTATCGGGCATAAATGTTGAGTTTTTCACAAACTTGCCGTCCATAATGTCACAATGCAAAAAATCAGTGCCTGCTTCTTTAAGTATTCTTGATTTTTCTTGAAGTTCCTCGAATTTGAAAGGCAATGTTGAAATAGCAACCCTATTTTCCATATTTTTTGCTCCTACTCTTGTTTAATGCACTTTTAACCTTTATATACCTATTATACCTATCTTTATTAATTTTCCCGTTGTTTAACGCGGCAACTACTTCACAACCGTCATTATTTGGCAAGTGTGTGCAATTTTTGTATTTGCATTTAACGGCGAATTTTCTAATATCTGGATAATAGTGTGTGAGTTCTGTGTCGTCCATATCCTCAATTGCAAGCATTTTAAACCCCGGCGTATCTGCAATCATAGATCCATAGTTTGTGACGTATAATTCACTGTTCTTGGTTGTGTTTTTGCCGCGTGATTTTTTTTTGCCGACCTTTAATGCAATTGTATCTGTTTTTATTTTCCTTATTCCTAAAGTATTTAGCAGCGATGATTTTCCTACTGCTGATTGTCCGACTAACACTGAAATACATCCTTTTGTTTCGACCATAAACTCGTCTAGCCCTGCACCTGTTTTTGAACTTAATACAATAACCTTTTGAACACAACCGCTAAATTGGCATTTAATATTTTCGATAAATCCGTCATCAACGATATCAGCCTTGCTAACTATAATGAATGGCAAAATGCCTTCTATACCAAGGTAAACCAACATTTTGTCTACCAAGAATAAATCAGCTTGAGGCTCTTTTGAAATAACAATAAAAGCTTTATCGACATTAGAAATGTTGGGTCTATCAATGTGATTGCGGCGCTCACAAATGTTTTGAACAATAAAAGTGTTGTTGATGGCGTCAAAGGAGTATTCTACAATATCGCCGGCACAAAGTCCCTTCAGTTTCAATTTTTTCAAAACAAGCGCGCTGAACTTTTTATCTCCTTCAAGAAGATATGCATCAGCACCAACGACCCTCAAAACTGTTGCCTTATTCATCTTTGTTCTCTCCCAAAACTTTTCTACGCAACTGTCCGCAAGCGCCATCAATATCACTGCCAAGCGAATTTCTAACAGTTACACTCATTCCCATATTTTCAAGTTGTTGTTTGAAATTTTCTATGTTGTTTGAAGTTTTTAAATCACGTTCTTTAACATAGTTTAACGGAATCAAATTTATATGGCAAATAAGCCCTTTTGTGAGTATTCTCAATTGCTGTGCATCCTTTACTGAGTCATTTACGCCGTCTATTAACGTATACTCAAATACTGCCCTACGCCCTGTTTTTTCGATGTATTTTTGCACACTATTCATCAATTTGTCAAGGTTATACACCTTTGCAATTGGCATAATTTCTTGACGTTTTTCTTGGAAAGGCGTATGCAAAGAAATAGTCAAAACAACCCCCGGAAAATCGTCCGCAAGACGGTCGATTTTGTCAGCAATTCCGCACGTAGACAGCGATATGTTACGCTTCGAGACATTAAAGCCATTCTCATCAGTCACAAGTTTCAAAAACTTAATAACGTTGTCATAGTTGTCAAGCGGTTCGCCACTTCCCATTAGGACAATATTTGTAATTTTCCTATCTTTTAAGGTGCCGCCTAAATATTTATTTACTGCAACAAATTGCCCCAAGATTTCGCCCGCTGACAAATTGCGAATCAAGCCATCAAGCGTCGAAGCACAAAACTTGCACCCCATTCGACAACCGACCTGCGTGGAAACGCATAGCGTATTTCCATAACTGTGGTACATTAAAATACCCTCAATTATATTTCCGTCATATAATTCATAGAGAAATTTAACCGCATTTTTACCTTTGATGTCGCGATAGATTTTTATAGGCTGGCATACATAATCAGCAAGTTTTGCTTTTAAACTCGCAGGTAAAGTCGTACTTTCTTTAGGTTTATTGCCTAAAAGTAAACAATTTAAAATTTGTTTTGCTCTAAACTTTGGCTCACCCAGCCCTATTACAAATTGCTCCATTTCTTGCAAATTTTTGTCTAATAAAATTTCCACAATATCCCCTCAACTCAAGTTTTGTTGGTTTATTTCAACAAACAACGATACGCGCGCATCTTTATTTTCATCTACAAGTCGATAAATTTTTTGTATTAATTCTTCGTGTAATTCATCCTTATAACGCATCAAAATTTGGTATCTGAATTTACCTTGGATGCGCTTTACGGGTGAGTTCATTGCTTCGACAAAGTAGATGTCACTGCCATATGGCTTCAAAATATCTTTTAGTTTAAAGTAGATTTTAGCAAGATACTCTTTGACGCGCAGTTCATCCCCGCCAACAAACAAAAGACGCACAATTTTTGAAAATGGTGGAAAGTTTGTTGTTTTGCGCAAATTGATTTCATTGCTGTAAAATGCGTCGTAATTATTCTCAATTGCCTTTTTATAAACAAAATGTTTCGGCGAAAATGTTTGCAAAACGACAGTTCCTTCCTTTTGCGCCCTACCGCAACGTCCTGCTACTTGCGTGATTAACTGAAAAGTGCGCTCATTGCTTCTAAAATCAGAAAAATGTAAACTTAAATCGGCGTCTATTATACCAACGAATGAGACATCCCCAAAATCGTGCCCTTTTGCAACCATTTGCGTTCCAACTAATATTGCAGGTTTGCACTCGGCAAATTTTTTTAGTATTTCCATATGTGAGTTTTTTGTTTTAGTAGTGTCATTATCCATTCTAAAGATAGGGACACTAGGAAAAGCCTTGTGAAGTTCCTCAACAACTCTTTGCGTGCCAATTGCTCCTTGCTTTATTTTTTCACTGCCGCACATTGGACATCGCGTCAAGACCTTGAAACGCTTGCCGCAAAAGTGACACTTCAATTGATTGTCCTCTTTATGTAAAACAAGCGAAACATCGCAATCGGTGCATTTTGCTACATAGCCACAATCAACGCATCTCATAAATGAGGAATACCCGCGTCGGTTGATGAACACAATCGCTTGATTTCCGTCATCAATGCACTTCTTTAGTTCATCTTGAAACTTAAATGAAAAAAATGAAGAATTGCCACGCGACAGCTCAGCACACATATCTACAATGTGAATTTTAGGCAGCGCCTTATTGTTAGCTCTATTTTTCATTGTCAAAAGTGTCAACTCACCTTTTTCTGTTCTATAAAAAGTATCTATGCTTGGTGTCGCACTACCCAAAATGAAGTTGCAGTTATTGTAGTTTGCGCGAAACTCAGCCACTTCGTGCGTATTGTATCGCGGATTACTCTCACTCACATAACTGTTGTCGTGTTCCTCATCGATGATAATTGCACCGATGTTTTCAACTGGCGCAAAAATTGCTGAGCGCACTCCAACAACAATGTTTGCCTTTTTTGAAAATATCCTTTGCCACTCATCGTATCTTTCGCCACTTGACAAGCCACTATGCAAAATGGCGACATTATCACCAAATCTATTGGTAAAATTCGACAAAACTTGTCCTGTCAATGATATTTCGGGCACAAGCATAATTGCTGTTTTGCCCCGTGCAACACAATCTTCAATGATGCGCATATAAATCTCAGTTTTGCCGCTACCAGTGACGCCGTGAATAAGGAATTTTCCATTTTGCTTGTTCAAGATTGCATCCAAAGTGTGTTGTTGCTCTACTGTTAAAGTTACATTTTTCTTTTCAGTTTCGTAAATTTTAGGGCGTCTATCTACAACTTGCTCACATAGCTTTAGTACCCCCTTTTGCTCTAACGCAACAACTGCTCCACGCGAAAATGTATCACAAACTTTAGTGTAATCTGCAATTGGATTAGCACGCATATAGCAAAGCAAATTGTGTTGTTGGTGCGCATTTTTGCGGATATCAACGACTTTTTCAACATCTTTATATTCGTCATTCAAAATGACAAAGTTTTTGATTTTTTCGCGAACCCTACCACCGCGCATTTCAGCTGGCAAGAAAAGACGTAAAATGTCGACCATTCGCAAATGGTATTCCTGTTTCATAAATTCCGCAAGCGCAAACATTTCTTCCTTGATAACGGGCTCATTTCTCAAAATGCTACCAACTGCTTTCAATTTTCCTTGAGGAATGTCCGTATGAGCTTTTAAATTAACAACAAAGCCCTCAATTTGTTTATTGCCAAAAGGGACTAACACCAATTGCCCCCGTTGCAGTCCCTCTATGCTTTCATAATCAAAAATTTTATCAATAGATTCCGATGATAAATCTACAATGACTTCGGCAATCATTTCTAGTCCTCATTCATTGTTATTTTCTTCTCAACTATTTCTTCAAGTGCTTGAGAAATTTCTTTCTTTTCAACAGGCTTTGCTGAAGCGCCCTCATAATAGATTTTGTTGGCAATTTCTTTTGCTCTTTTTTCAGCTAAAATGCAAAGTTTATACTTATTGTTGTCTGTGCATTTTAACAATGCTTCGATTGACGGTTCAATCATTTTAATTTCTCCTATTTATCTAAAATTTCTTTAATTATTTTGCTAGCGATTTGTGCATTTGCCTTACCACTAGTACGTTTCATAAGCTGCCCAATAAAGAATGACAAGGCTTTAGAATTTCCGCCCTTATAATCGGCAACAGATTGAGGGAATTCAGCTATTATTGCTTCAACAAGTGCTTTCAATTCTCCCTCATTATTGTTTTGCTTC
>CALDMJ010000031.1 GCA_937914725.1 uncultured Clostridia bacterium
GGATAAGATGCGTATGCGCGACGTATCCGAAAATATCGCGAAAAAGTCGGCAAGTTGCTGCAATATATTACCCTCGGGCAAGCAGCAATCAAGGTCATTGACTGTTTGCTCGTCGGCTTTTAGTAGTTTAAATTGCGCTTCCATATTTTTCTCCTTGTTTGAGTATATTTTACAAGGTTTTATAGCGTGTACCTATCGTTTTGACACGTTTATTTTGAAATATCAACACTATATTTGTCATTTTTTGTTGAAAGTGTAAAATAATCTGCGCTGCTGCATAATTATTCAGTATTAGCGTAAAATAATTTTATGAATAGACGATATATAATAAAAAGAAACAACAATAATAATATTTATGCGCAAAGCGTGACACTTCCTGCGCGCAAAAAATGGTGGAAAACTCTTTTATTGCTGACAGGCGCGATAATTGTTGCGATGGTTCTTATTCCTCCAGCAAAAAAAATGCTTTCATCGCTACTGGTGGGGCTAATGCCAATTTATATTGCGCTATTTGTCATATATATATTAAAAGAACCGCAAAAGTGGTTTGCAAACACATTGTTCAAGTCAATGTTCAAGCGCGCAAAAAATCCACAACACTGCCGTATGAATTTGGCACTGGTTGTCGTGTTTTTATTATTCATCGCGCTGATTGTGGGCATTTTCTTTCTGTTTGTGCCAAAATTTTTGTCAATCATTGAGGACATTGTCAAAAACACGGACAACTATGCCGCAAAAATCAAAACCGAACTAACTGCGTTTTTATCGCAAATTCCGTATATGGAGAAAATTGACGTCGACAACTACATCAATGAAAACATTGACCAATTCGTCGACTATCTCAAGGGTTTTACGCCCAAACTTGCAGGCGTACTTGCTGGATTTGCTAGCAGTGTTTTGAGTTTTATCGGGGTGCTTATTGTCAGTTTGTTTTTCAGTTTCCTCTTTCTTCTCAATATTGACAAATACAAAAAAAATATCAAAAATTTCACAAAAAAACGTGTTTCTGCGCTAAAATTTCGTAAATTACAAAACTTTGTAGTAGATTCCGACCGCATTTTAGTTGATTACGGCTTCAGCAAACTAATTGAGGGGATCATTATTTTTGTGACTGTTTGCGTCGGGCTTGTTATTTGCGGCGCGCCTATGCCGATTGAATTGTCGCTCTTTATGGCGATTTTCAATATTATTCCGTATGTCGGTCCCATTATCGCACTTGTTCCGATTATGTTATTTTCTCTCGTTTTAGCAAGCGCCAATGTTGCTCTCATTTCTGCAATTGTGTCAGTTTCAATTGTCATCATTGTTACTGGTTTTATAACACCATTAATTGTGGGACATAAAATCAAAGTGGACACGCTCACCGTCATTCTTTCACTGATTATCGGTGGCGCTCTCTTTGGCGCGCTTGGACTTATACTTGCACCGCCTGTTTCTGCAATAATTTTGAAATGCGCATCTTATTATTCTCCGCGTCCCACGCAAATGCCCGCCCGATATGCAAAAAACTAAAGCCGTCACAACCACAAACCAAAATAAGTAAAAGCTACTCAATCTTAATTTGTTTTTAAATTTTATAATCTATTTTATCAATTTTTAATATTTATTTTATTATATTTTATCTTTTGTTTATTCATTTTAGAATTGTGCCAATTCCGTCACGACAAACAAACAAACAAACAAACAAACAAACAAATAAATAAATAAATAAATAAATAAAACAAAAAAATGCGCAGGTCATTTGACCTTGCGCACTCTCTCATAGGTTTTGTCAAAACCAAATTGGAATAAGTTTTCAAAAATCGGGTTGTTTTCTTTGCCCTTTAATTCGGCGTATGCTAAATTGAGTTTTTGCTTTATGTCCTCATATATAGCGTTCAGTTCATCCGCTTTATTTAGCAATAGTTCCTTTTTTGTCGGGTAATTACCCAAATGCAGCGCTATCGCGTTGAAACGCTTTTTCTTGCGGTCGCTTTCATAGTCGTCGACGGCATCCATAAAGTAGACAAATCTGCCAAGTTCAAAAAACAGTTGCTTCAAAATCGGCGCGCCGCAGTTTTCCGCCATACTCAAAAGTATGTTGCCCGAAATATCCATTAGGTCATAAAGCGCCCCCGACCTGCCCGCGCGCTCGCACTCTTGCGTTTGCGCCAAACAAACTTCAAGCATCGTCTTAAACTCAGGCAAAACCGCCATTGCTTTGCGTGCCGTTTTCTTATAAAAGCCCTTGAGCATACGCTTTGTTGTGCTCTTTTTTTCGTCCTTGCAGTCATCAAGAATCTTGTAGTATGAAATCAAAACCGTTGCACTCGCGATTTTTTTTGTCAAATCTTCATCCAAATACGCGATTCGGCGCTTGCTGAATGGATGCAAAAAGCACCTTTGCTTTTTGACTTCGATTTCACTCTCGCACGCGCTGACAATGAGCATATAAGCATATGTGCAATCCATATTTGTAAAGGCGCGCGCAAAATTGCCAAAAGTATGCTTTAGCGCCATACACAATCCGCAATAAAACGAACCGACGATGTCGCGCTCAGCCGCCGTCAACCTCTCCTCATCACACGAAACATATCCAAACATTTTTCCCTCCAAAACAACTATTGTTTACAACAAACTCAACAAATGAACAGTGCTAGGTATAGCGGCAGCGTAACTTTTGTTCCAACGACGCCCGTGTTGCCCATAACTAATTTGTACGCGACATCTGGCTTAAACTCCTCAATAAAGGTGTTCAGCGAAACGCTCGCGCCGTTGCCCGATTTTACCTCTATTGGAACAACATTTTCATTTTGTTCTATCAAAAATTCAATTTCCTGCGTGTTGCGCTCGTTTTTGTAGTAGTAAAGCTTACAGCCAAGTTTTGTCAAAATGTCGAAAATCAAATTTTCATAAATTCCGCCCTTTGCGGGTCCAACAAGTTTGTTGCTGACAATCATTGACTGCGTTGTAAAGCCGTACATATTCGTCAACAAACCGATGTCCGTCACGTAAACTTTGAACTGCTCGACTTTTTCGTACGCAACTAGCGGAATTTGCGGCAACGACACATTCGTGCATTTTTTTATCATTCCCGCGTCAATCAACCACTCAAGACTGCTCTCATATTTTTTCGCACTGCCCTCTTTGTCGA
Organism: uncultured Clostridia bacterium; assembly: GCA_937914725.1. Taxonomy (GTDB): domain Bacteria; phylum Bacillota; class Clostridia; order Christensenellales; family UBA1242; genus CAKVOD01. Next base: position 3,134 of record CALDMJ010000031.1, read on the forward strand.
CAGTTTTGTACTGGAATTTTTTATATTCTTTTGCCAGTTGTCGCGGAATTGAGTTGTAGCAATCCGCAATTTTTTGACGGTCGACACTGCTTGCATACTTGTTGATGTCGTCCTTATAACTTTGCAAAATTTTGGTTTGCACTGCGTTTGCCGCTTGAAAACTGTTTGTCTTGATAAATTCATTGACAACTTCAGGCATTCCGCCGACCGCCGCGTATTCGCGCAATAGTGATAAGTATTCGTCATTTATAGCGGTTGGAATTTTCTCGCGCGACACAAAGTATTCTTTCAAATATTTGATTGCCTGTTCACTTTTGCCAATCGCCCAAAGATATTCCTCAAAATCAAGCGAATACATTTCCATTTGCCTTTCGTACCCAACTGGAATTGAAGTTATCTCCTTATAATGAATGCCAAGCAATGAGCCCGACGCAATCACGTCGTACTTGTTGTCAATCGCCAAAAACTTTAGCGCCGTACGCGCGTTTGGACAATCTTGTATTTCGTCAAAGAAAATCAATGTGCTTTTTTCTACAAACTTTACATTTGGCACAAGCAGTGATATTTTTTTATAAATTGTTTGCGCGTCCAGCGCCTCGTCAAAAATCTGCTTGTACTCAGGGTTTGTGACAAAGTTTATCTCGACAAAACTTTTGTACTGCTTTTCGCCAAATTCTCTAATGATATAAGTTTTGCCAATTTGGCGCGCGCCCTTTATTAGCAAGCATTCATTTTTCTTTG